>JBAZEP010000014.1:0-37799 GCA_041653835.1 Candidatus Omnitrophota bacterium | reverse complement strand
ACCCCGAAAAGAGGAAGGTTTAACCCAAGATATTTTTTATAATCCGCCACCATACCGCACGGGAACGCCTGGGTGCAAATAACGGCATCGGGCTTGAATTCATCCTCTATAAGGACTTTTAACTTTTTGGAATTGGACTTATGGATGGCATTTCTCAAACCCTGCACGCTTTTCAAAACCTTGGGGTTGTCGTAAAGATACTCCCACACCTCAGGCTTATTCCTTATGACACCCATATATGTCCTGTTGATGAGCTTCTCAAAAAAAGGGTTGGTGTAGGCGAAACCGTTGATGTTCATGGTAACAATGTCCGGGGAAAGCGTTTTAAGCGCGTTCTCGATGGCGAGGCTCGCCCTGTAATGCCCCGAGTTCGAGGTAATATACATCAAAAGAACTTTTTTATTTGCCATTTTTACCGCTCTTCAAAAAATGTTCAATGCGCCGGCACGCCTCTTTAAGATCATCCATGCTTGAGGCGTAAGCTATCCTTACATACCCCTCTCCCTGGGAACCGAACGCCGTGCCGGGCACTACCGCTACCTTTTCTTTATATAAAAGTTTTTTCGCGAAATCCTGGGAATCCATGCCTGTGCTTTTAATGGACGGGAAAACATAAAATGTCCCTTCGGGCATGCGGCAGTCAAGGCCTATCTCGTTAAGCCTCGAGACAATAAACTCCCTGCGTCTTTTGTACTCCCTTTTCATTTCGAGCACCGAGCCCGACGATCCCCTCAGCGCCTCTATGCCTGCCAATTGGCCCATTATAGGCGCGCATAGCATGGTGTATTGATGGATCTTGGTCATGGCGCTTATTATCTTTTCCGGGCCGCACGCGTAACCTATCCGCCAGCCTGTCATCGCGAATGCCTTTGAAAACCCGTTCAGGTATATAGTCCTTTGTTTCATCCCCGGGAGCGTCGCGAGAGGCGTATGCGGGAAATCATAAGTAAGTTCATCGTATATCTCATCGCTGATGACGATCAGGTCATTATTTATAAAAACCTTTGACAGCGCCAGGAGTTCTTTTTTTGTATAAGACACACCTGTAGGGTTTGCCGGATAATTCAGCACGATCGCCTTTACGCCTTTTGAGATGTGCTTTTTTACCAGCGCCGGTGTCAATTTAAAATCATCCTCGCCCGGCGTTTTCATCAATACCACCCTTCCGCCCGCTAATTCGCTTACAGGGTCATACGACACATACGACGGATCAGGTACGAGGATCTTGTCCCCGCGGTTCAATATTGCCCTCAATGCCAGGTCAACAGCCTCGCTGACGCCTGTGGTAACAAGGATGTCTCTGTCAGGGCTATAGGAAAGCGAAAATTTATTTTTTAAATACCTTGATATCCCCAGCCTCAGCTCATACAAGCCTTTATTGGACGTATAAGACGTATAGCCTTTTTCCAGGGAAAATATGGCTGACTCGCATATATTCCACGGCGTCACGAAATCCGGCTCTCCCACGCCCAGGGAAATAACATCCTTCATCCCTATGACCAGGTCAAAGAACTCCCTTATGCCCGAAGGCTTCATCTTTTCAACTACCTTAGAAATTTTCATATCTCACCTTTAAAACGATATTGCCATCCTGTGACTTCGTTCTATGCGTTTCAATATATCCCCGTCCGCCTTGTATCTCTTGAGTATAAAATGCGTGACGGTACTGTTGACGTTATCTATGGTCGCGAGCCTTTCCGAGACAAAACTGCTGACATCCTGTATATCCCTGCCTTCCACTACCAGCAGGAGGTCATAAGAACCGGACAGGAGAAAACAACTTTTAACCTCGGGAAATCTGTATATCCTTTCCGCTATATGGTCGAACCCCTTGCCTCTCTGAGGCGCGACCCTTACCTCTATCAACGCCCTGACCTTTTGAGCGTCGTCTTTCAATATGTCCGTGTTCAATACTGTTTTATATTTTACTATAACGCCTTGCTTTTCATATTTCTTAATAGCGCTCCTGACCGCCCCCACGCTTTTTTTCAGCATCTTCGCTATCTCTTCCGGCGTGGTCCTGGCATCGTTTTCCAGGATTTCCAGTATCTCTTTCATAAAACCCCCTTATTCTATAATTGCCAGTGTTTGTCCAACTTTAACAGTATCGCCTTCATGCGCCGCTATTTTCTTTAAAACACCGGGGAACTTGCACGGCACGTTGAATGCCGCTTTATCGGTCGCCATCTCCACTATCTCATCCCCTTCTTTGACGGTGTCGCCTTCCTTAAAATGCCAGAACGAAACAACCGCCTCATTAACGCCTTCAGCCAACTCCGGTAATTTTAATTCCGCCATATCCCCTCCGTATAAGAACTCCTGACAAACGGGCCGCAATAATATTTCTTGAACCCTTCCTCTTTTGCCCACTCTGAAAACCTATCGAATTCACCGGGCTCCAGAAATTCTTCCACTTCCAAACATCCCGGGCCTGGTTTTAAATACTGGCCTATGGTAATTATTTCACAGCCCGCTTTTCTGAGGTCGCGCATCACGCCGCGAATCTCCTCCCTGGACTCACCCAGGCCTGCCATGATACCACTCTTTGTAATGACATCTTTATCAAGCTCTTTCGCGCGCCTAAGCAATTCCAAAGAACGGTTGTAATCCGCGGCCGGCCTAACCCTGTCATAAAGCCTCGGTACAGTCTCTAAATTATGCGAAAAAATATCGGGCTTCACGGCTATGACTTTTTCTATGGAGTCCTTGTTTCCCATAAAGTCAGGGACAAGTGTTTCTATTTTCACGCTTGTGCCCAGTTCTCTCAATACATTTACGCAATCCGCGAAATGCCCCGCTCCTCCGTCATCCAGGTCATCCCTTGTGACAGAAGTAATTATAACGTTTTTTATGCCCAGTTCCTCGACCGCCTTTTTGATGCTGAACAGCTCTCCTCTGTCAGGGGCCTTCAGCGCCTGTATCTTTTTATCTACGGCGCAAAACCTGCAGGAGCGGGTACATGTATTGCCCAATATCAAAAATGTGCACCTTGAGGCTGAAAAGCAATCATGGATATTAGGGCAGCGGGCGCTCTGGCATACTGTGTTAAGCCCGAGCCTTGATATCACATCTTTTGTTTTACCGAAACCCTCATTATCTCTTACAGACTGCCTCAGCCAGTAAGGGAATCTCTTCGAATGATTCTTTAAGCCTGCGCTTTGCGTCTTCAATATCTATTTTTTCCTTCTTTATGTTTTCCAGCGAGGTCATCCTGACCCCTTTTATGCCGCAGGGCTCCATAAACGTAAAAGGCTCGAGGTTATTGTTTATATTTATCGCCATGCCGTGATACGTGACCCATTTTTTAACGCCTATACCTATCGAACCGATCTTGGCGCCGTTAATCCATATCCCGCGCATGCCCGGTATTATCCCCGCGTCCACCCCGTATTTATTCAAAAAATTTATGCCCACTTCTTCTAAAAATCTTAGGAAACCGTGGATATCCTTTGCTTCGTTCTCTAATTTGAAAATGGGGTAAGCTATTAACTGCCCGCGGCCATGATAAGTTATATCGCCTCCCCTGTCTATCTCAACGACTTCTATACCGTGCCCGGATAAAAATTCAGGCGTCCTTAACAGGTGCTTCCGCGAACCTTTTCTGCCTATCGTAATGACACTCTTGTGCTCCGTGACTATCAGCGTATTTTCGGCAGCGCCCATTGCCACGCTGTCCCTGACCTCACACTGCACCTTATACGCTTCCTTATAATCGCTTAACCCCAAATCAATATATCTCATACGCCCCTTCTAAGGGAAGATTTCTGACAGTGTCGGAAATCTTCCCTTAGGTACGGGTTTGGCCTGTGCCGAGGATCACATATTTATAAATACAAAGCTCTTCAAGCGCCATGGGGCCGCGGGCGTGAATCTTGTCAGTGCTTATCCCTATTTCAGCGCCCATGCCAAACTGGTAACCATCGGTAAAACGCGTGGAGGCGTTATGATAAACGCACGCGGAATCCACTTCTCTTAAGAATTTTTCCGCGGTTTTTTTGTTTTTAGTGACTATGGCGTCCGAATGCCTGGAGCCGTATTTATTTATATGCCTGATCGCCTCGTCCGCATTCCTGACCACTTTGATGGCCAGTATCAGGTCCAGATATTCCTCATACCAGTCTTTTTCAACAGCCTTTTTTATGCCTCGCAGTATATTCAAGGTCTCTCCGGATCCCCGGAGTTCCACACCCTTGTCATCCAGCGCCCTGGCCGCCTGGGGCAGGAATTTACGGGCTATATCCTTATGAACAAGCATCTTTTCTATGGCATTGCATACACCCGGACGCTGGACCTTGGCGTTGAGCATAATGTCCAGCGCCATTTTAATGTCCGCGTCCTTATCGACATAAAGGTGGCAGACGCCTTTATAATGCTTTATTACAGGGATAAGGGAATTTTCCGCCACGTATTTTATAAGGCCTTCCCCTCCCCTGGGAATTACCACATCTATCATAGCGTCCTGTTTCAGTAAAACCCGTACCGCCGCCCTGTCAACCACATCTATCATGGTAACAGCCGCCGTTGGAATCCCGAATTTTTTAAGGCTGTCCGTGATGATCTTGTGGATCGCACGATTGGAGTTTATAGCCTCGCTTCCGCCGCGCAGGACACACGCGTTGCCTGACTTAATACATAACCCGGCGCAGTCACTCGTAACATTCGGCCTCGATTCATAGATAATGCCTATAACGCCTATGGGCACGGATATCTTTTTTATCAGGATGCCGTTAGGCCTTTTCCATTGCCTGAGCATCCTGCCTGCCGGATCCTTCAGGGACGCGATCTGTTTCAGGGAATCCGCCATTTCCTTTACGCGTTTTTCCGTAAGGGAAAGCCTGTCCACCAGCACCTTTGAGATACCTTTTTTATTTGCCAATGCCGTGTCTTTTGCGTTTTCCCATAAAAGATACCCGGCGTTCTTCAGAAGACGCGAGGAGATATCGAGAAGTACCCTGTCTCTGCCCCTGGCAGAAATATTTGCCAGCGTAAAAGACGCCTCTTTCGCGGCTTTCAATGAATTTAGAATTTTTCGTTCGAGCTTTTTCATAAAATCACTCTATTGATGGCGCTATCGTAAAAATCTTTGCCTGTTATTTTATTTTTGCGCGCCTGAAAAAGTGTCCCGGTCTCCTTCCCGTTCAATATTTTCAGGAGTATATCTTTTTCCCTGCCATCGGCTATTACGCAGTCTATGCCGGACCTGACGGCTATCTTCGCCGCGTCTAATTTTGTCTTCATGCCTCCGCGGGAACATTCCTTATCAGTGCCGAACGCCAATTTTTCAATGCCGCCGTGTATTTCCTTTATGACGCTTGCCACGGTTTTTTTGCCGTCTATATACAGCCCTTTTACGTCCGTAAGCATTATCAGGAGGTCCGCGGAAACAAGGCTCGCCACCAGCGCGGACAATTTGTCATTATCCCCGAATTTTATCTCATCAACGGAAACAGTGTCGTTCTCGTTTATTACAGGCACAGCTTTTTTACGCAAAAGCGTATGCAGGGTATTTTCCGCGTTCAGGTACCTGCGCTTCTCCCGTATGTCCTCCCATGTCAGCAATATCTGGGCCGCGTGAAAACCTTTTTTCTTAAAATGTTCCTCGTACGTTTTCATGAGATATCCCTGGCCGAGAGCGGCGCATGCCTGCTGTTCGCCAAGGCTCGCGGGCCTTTTTTTCATCCCCAAAAGCCCCATGCCCGCCGCGATAGCGCCCGAAGAGACCACGACCACCTCACAGCCTTTGTTGAACAAAGCCGCTATCTGGCCTGAGAAATTCTTTATCCATTTCTCGTCAAGCCCCATGCCTTTCGTTGCCAGCACGCTCGCGCCTACTTTTACAACTATTCGTTTTGCTTTTTTTATTTTTTGTCTTTCCATGACCTATTATAATTTTTTGTAAACCGCTTCCAGTAATTCTTTTATCCCCTCGCCGGTGGCGCAGGACAGCGGGTAAACCTTTTTCCTGATCTTTTTCCTGAACGCTTTCAGGTTTTCCCCTGCCGCCGGTATATCCATCTTATTCGCGGCTATTACCTGGGGCCTCTTCAATAGTTCCGGGTTATAGAGCTTCAGTTCGTTATTTATAGACTTAAAATCATCCGCCGGGTCCCTGCAGTCACAGCCCGCCATATCTATCATATGCACAAGCACCCTTGTGCGTTCCACATGGCGCAGAAAGTCATGGCCAAGTCCCCTGCCGCTATGGGCGCCTTCTATAAGCCCGGGTATATCGCAGATAACGAAAGTCCTTTCGCTGTCCAGCCTTACCATGCCCAGTATAGGCTCCTTTGTGGTAAAAGGATAGCTGGCTATCTTTGATCTGGCCCTTGATACGCGCGAGATCAGGCTGGACTTCCCCGCGTTCGGATAGCCGATTATGCCTACGTCGGCTATAAGTTTCAGTTCAAGGACTATTTCTTTTTCTTCTCCCGGCTCTCCATGCTCCGCCAGCCTGAATTTGGAATTGCCGCGGCCGCCCGCGCCGCCCTTTACAAGAATTACAGACTGGCTATTCTCTTTCAGGTCGCAATATACTATATCTTCGTACCTGTCTTTTACAATGGTCCCGAGCGGAAGCCTTATGACGCAGTCGGACGCGTTGGCGCCTTTTTTATTGTTGCCGGACCCGTTCAGGCCTTTATCCGCCCTGAAATGCTTGCGAAAATGAAAATCCAGGAGGGTCTGGACATTTTTATCGGCTGTCAGGATAATATCCCCGCCTTTGCCTCCGTCCCCGCCGTCCTGTCTTTTCTTGTGGCCTTTTATACCGCAAAAGCTATTGGACCCGTCCCCGCCGTCACCTGCCTTTACAAAAATATCCGCGCGGTCTATGAACATTCGATAAGCCCTTTATACAATATTTACTTTGCGGTACCCGAATTTAACGGTCCCGGCCTTGAGCGCGAACAGGGTATTGTCCTTGCCTATCCCTACCCCTATGCCCGGGGAAAACTTGGTACCCCTTTGCCTTACGATAATGCTCCCGGCAGTTACGGTTTCACCGCCGTAACATTTTATGCCTCGCCTCTGGCCGTTTGAATCCTTTCCGTTCTTTGAACTTCCTTGAGCTTTAGTATGTGCCATTGTGTTCTCCCATGTTTAACCTGGGCAACCTCGGAGGTTGCCCAGTTGGTCTCACTATTTGCCTGGAACTATCTCTTTTACCTTCAACGTTACATAGTTCTGCCTGTGCCCTATTTTTTTCTTCGAACTCGCGCGCCTGCGCCTGTACTTGAAAGAGATCACCTTTTTCGCGCGTTTCTCTCCCAGGATATCGCAAACGACATGGGCGCCTTTTATATATGGGCTCCCGACAGAGGCATCCTTTTTATCCGATATAAAAAGGACCTTGTCCAGTTTTACCTCTTTTGCCTTGCCCAGGCCGAGTTTTTCTATCTCGATGACATCGTCCTTAGATACCTTGTACTGCTTGGATCCTGTTTCGACTATGGCGTACATTTTGCTCCTCCTGTTTTGGATTGTTAAAAGTAGTTATTATACAAAAAAATACTTTATTTTTCAATCCTAAAGTTTTCTATATGCGTATCGGGTTCCGCTATTATGACTATCCTTGTCTTATAAAGGGCTTCGTGCTTGGCTATGGCGGGCCTGTCTTCATTCAGCATATAATTGGCGACCCCGGGATTCACATACGCCCGCACCTCCCTGACCTTTACTTTCTCTATCTCTTTTCTTATTGCCCTCAACACCTCTATCGCCATCGTGGTGGGTGATTTAACAGAACCCCTGCCGCGGCAATAAGGGCAATCCTGGTAAGAGACCTTCTTAACGCCCCTGCGTATCCTCTGCCTGGTCATCTGCACAATGCCGAATTCGGACATCTTGAGTATATTGATCTTTGCCCTGTCTTTTTTAAAGGCGTTCACAAGTATATCAAATATCTCGCGGTTATGTTTTTCCCTGGACATGTCTATAAAATCTACTATGACTATGCCGCCTATATCCCTGAGACGCACCTGTTTGGCTATTTCCATCGCGGCTTCGCTGTTGACCTTGAAGGCGGTGTCTTCCATGTGCCTCTTATTATAACTTCCGCTGTTCACATCTATGGCGATAAGCCCTTCTGTTTCCTCGATGAATATATAACCTCCGCATTTAAGCGTTAACTTCTTGTTATACAGCTTCTCCACCTCTTTTTCTATACCGCGGGAATCGAAAAGAGGCGCCTTTTCCTGGTACAACATGAGCTTTCTCTTCATGCTCGGCATCATATTGTTCGCGAAATGCACCAGCTTCTTATACTCTTCCCTGTTGTCCACAAGCACCCTTGCCACATCCTCGGTAAATATGTCCCTGAGGATCCTGTACGTAAGCGAATACTCCTCGTTGACAAGGTTGGGCGCCTTTATCCTGGTGGAGCGGTTTTTGATATTGCGCCACAGCGCGGACAGATATCTTATTTCCCGTCTAAAATCAGCCTCGCTTTTACCCACGCCGGCTGTCCGCACGATAAGACCCATATTGACACCTACCATTACCTTCTTGAGTATCTGGCGCAGCCTTTCCCTCTCTTTATAATCGGTCACTCTCTTGGAAATGCCCATATGGTTATCAAAAGGCATTAATACCACGAACCTCCCGGGAATGCCGACATGCGTAGTAAGCCTCGGGCCTTTATTGCCTATCGGTTCTTTGACGACCTGGACCAGGACTTCCTGGCCTTTCTTTACCAGCTTGTCTATATCCGACGGCTTGGGCCTCGGCGTATGCCCCGGATGGGGGCCGGCTGTTTCCAGGAGGTCAAACTCCTGTATCGGGGCCATCATGTCCGTAACGTATAAAAACCCATTCCTGCCAAACCCTATATCTACGAACGCCGCGCCTATCCCGGACATGATGGAATTTACCGTCCCTTTGTATATATTCCCTACCAGGCTTATGTCCGAAGGCCTCTCTATGTAATATTCTTCCAGGGCGCCGCCTTCAACTACGGCGACCCTTTTTTCCTGCGGTTCTACATTTATCAGAATCTCTTTTTGCACGATATTATCTTCACTCCTTCCGGTAATTTTTCATTTATTCTTTTTTTAAATTCTTCCGCGTCCACCCAGCCTTCGATGTTAAATACCACTCCCTCGCCTTCGCTTTCCACTCCGAGTTTCAGGGCATTTGAAAACCCTATCTTGTAATGAGGAGTAAAACCCCGGCTAAGGCTCACGTTCAAGCCGGACCTCCTGACGGCCCTCTGGAAAAGACGGACGATATCCAGGTGGGAGATATACCTCAACACGCCTTTTTTACAGAAAACCGATTCTAATTTCATCTAACCCCGGCGTCCATGGCTGTTGCCCCGGGCTTAACGAGATTTACAGTCACGAAAAATAAAAGGTCTGTTTTTTCGGTCGTCTTTTCTGTCTTCCTGAAAGGCGCGCCCAGTATCGGGATACTGCCCAGGAACGGCACCTTGGTAACCCTGTCAACCTGGTTCTCGCTTATGAGGCCGCCTATCGCTATAGTCTGGCCGTCTTTGACCATCAACTGGGTTTCCGCTTTTCTTACGGAATAAACAGGCACCTGCACCTGCGCCGTAAGCTGGTCATACCTGAGAAGGGAGCTCAGCTCCGGTTTCAGGTACAACGTTATGCATCCTTCCGCGTTTATCTGCGGCGTGACCTTAAGCAGGATACCGAGCTCTTTCTCCGTATAGCCCGTGATCTCCATTGTCCCGGTAGAAGAATTCCTCTCATATGTCGGTATATTCAGGGTCTGGCCCACCGTGATAAGCGCTTCGCGGTTATCAAGGACCGTGATCTTGGGGTTCGAAATTATCTTGGTATCTCCCCTGGAAGAAAGGAATTCCAGCACAGCCTGGAATTGCGTAAGATCCAGGGTACCGAACGTAAAGTCGGAAGCGCTGACAAAAGGGAAACTCGGCGTGCCTTTCGAAGCCGTGGGGAAATCCGCGGTGGATTGAGTCACGATCGGATTGCCTTGCGAATCATAGTTGATCGTGCTCTCCGGCGGTTTCGGTATCGGGACATATTTATACCCGGTCATTGTGGACATGTCGTTCTTGAACGGGAATGTCGTAGGTATCTTGGGGCCTGCCGCAACTATCCTGGTCTGCCATTCAATGCCCATCTTGTCGCTATTGCCGAGCGTGGTTTCTATTATCTTGGCCTCTATCATTACCTGTCTTGTCTGCGCGTCGAGCTTGATCACCACCTCTCTTATTTTATAAATATTGGTCGCTATATCCGTCACTATCAGGAGATTGGTCCTCTCGTCGAACTTTACCTTGCCGCGGCTCGAAAGCATCTCTTCTATGGACTGGGGCACATTCTTCGCGTTCGCGTAGTTAAGCGAAAACACCTCTGTCACAAGCTCCTCGTTTTCCAGGTTGGCGGTAGTGGTAACCCGGATAACATTCCCCTCCCTCTCATAAGTATAACCATATGTCCTCAATACGACATCCAGCGCCTTTTCCCATGGCACGTCCGTAAGCCGTATAGTCACAAGCCCCGTAACATCCTTGCCCGCGACTATGTTCATGCCGCTCTTGTAAGATAGTATCCTCAGGACATTGTTTATGTCCGCGTCCTTGAAATCCATGGTTATATTCCCCGGAGACGTCGATTCCACGGCCTCCCCGTCTTTTAACCCGGGCCCCTCCTGGCCGTAACAAACCGATGTAACGCTAAATAATAAAACAATAAAAACCGCGCATATCCTCTTCATACGAACCTCCGGTCATTCCTTATTGAGTTCCATGTTTATATGTTCCCCGTTGATATCAAAAGTAACGCTTTCCTTGTTTATTTTCAGAATCTTTATCGACCCGATGAGCTCGCCTTCTTTCACTATCTCCCCGTTTATGATAGCTATGGACCCTTTGCCTTCGTCCCACACAATGCCTTCCAGTCTTATGTCCTCTGCCGCGCTTGCCTCGTAAGCGTCGGACGCGTACCCGCCGGTCTCCGATATAAGAGGGACAAACGGATCTCTTCTGGATTTCGAGTCATATTTAAACCCCTCTTCCGCGGAAACTCCGGCAATCCCAAAGGCCACAACCAAGCCTGCCAAAGGGAAGATTTTTGACATTGTCATAAATGTGGATTTAGGGATATTATTGAAGCACATAAGTAACTATCCTTATCTTTATATCGTGGCGCCGCGGATCTTTATCAACGCCGGTGATATCAATATCCATGATTTTTATGAACCTGTCCATGTTCTCGAGTTTATTCACGAAATCGCCGAGTTGATGAAAGCCTGCCCTGGCCTCTATCAAAATAGGGAACTCGGCATACGCCTCGGTCGCGGCCTTCTGCTTGGACGCGCTGGTAACAGGCGTTTCGAGCGGTTTTACCTTGAGTATTTTTACTCCCGAGGATTCCGCGACATTCGAAAAACCCTCAAGGAGGCTTGATACCTGGTCCTGGCCCGGCAGCCTCTTCTCGAGGTACTCCGCCTGCTTTTCGAAATTTTCATACTGCCTTTTTATCCCACCCTCATTGGAGATCATCACCTCTTCATTCTTTACCCTGTCTTTCACAACACGAAATTCTTTATTCTTCGCCATGAACTTGGAAAATTGGGGCTTTAAAAGAAAATTATAATACACAGCGAGGCCTGCCATGCCTAATATCGCTATCAGGATATATATTTTTTGTTTTTCCGTAATATCCGCCATTATATAAAATAAAGGGCTATCTTAAAATCCACGACATCCCTTTCTCCTTTGCTCTTCCTTTGTACGGACTCCAGTTTCACGCTTTTGAAATCCCTGAAAAACCCCTGGTCGTCTTTCACGTTTTTCATGAATTTTCCCACAAAAGCCATCGCCTCTTCGCTCTTCGAGATAACACTGCCTTCTATTATAAGCCTATTCTCGGCATCGGTATAAACATGGGTAAACCATATGCCCGGCAGCGCCAGGTCCGAAAGCCGGTTCAGTTTCTCCGCCCATAAAAATTTTCTCTTCGTAAGCTGGTCCAATACCGCTGTCTTGCTTCTCAGCAGGGCTATTTCTTTATTGATATTGTCAACGCGGGAAAATCTGACGGAAAAATTTTTCTCTTTAGCCAGCAGCCTGTCTATCTGGGAATTCCTGATAGACGTTCCAAGAAAAAACGCTATTACGATCAATACCAGTATCCCTGCCGCGCCTCCGGCAGCGAGAAATTTCATTTTTCCAGATCCCATGTCCAGGCTAAAAGCGGGTTCTGTTTTTTTCCTTCTCAATTCTTCCGGTAAAAGATTTATTTCTATCATTATTTCCTCAATGCCAGGCCCATTGCCACGCTGAACCGCCCGGGAAAATCCGAGGCGCTTTTATCTACCGCGGCCTCATCGTGGACTTTGATGCCTTCGAACGGATTCCACAACGCGGCTTCCATGCCGAGATTTTCTTTCAAAAAATCCCGTATATTAAAAAGATAGGCTGTGCCGCCGCTTATATAAAGCCTTTCCACGTTCCTCCCGAATTGCGTCTCGAAATAGTCGAAGGACATGCGCATTTCCGACACGAATCTTTCCAGGACAGGCGTTATTGCCCTGGCGACATCCGCTTTCTTTTCCCCGGGCTCACGCTTCAACTTTTCCGCTTCCTCCTGCCCGGGCGCCATCTGCTCTTTTATCCTGGCGCTGATATCTGCGCCGCCCCACATGATATCCCTCGTAAAATAAGGATGGCCTTTCGCGGCTATATTCACGTTCGAAAACCTGGCCCCGATATTTACCATGGCATAAGCATTTTCATGCTTATTTTCCAATCCCAGCCTCTGGAAAGAATTGAACAGCGCCATGGTATCCACATCTATATTGGCTATGTCCATGCCCATTTCCTTGAACATATCCAAGAGGCCTTTTATCCTGTCCTTTTTCGCGGCTACAAGAAGCACCCTGTTCGCGGAGCCCGAAGGGTTTTTATCCAGGACAGCCGAATCCACTATGGCGTCGTTTATGTCGAAAGGTACGTGTTTCGCGCCCTCAAATTTTATCGCGCTCCTGAGTTCTTCCTTTTTCATCGGAGGCATTTCGATATACCGCACCGTAACGGACGGGCCGGATAAAGATATATTGACCCGCTTTGAATACGGTTTCGCGAGGGCCAGCAGGTCTTTCAAACTCGTTTTAATATCCTCTCCCGAGACAGCGTTGATACCGCAGTTCAAAAGTTCGAGTTTGCCCTTTTTTTCCTGAAGTTCAATCAATTTTATACTGCTGGTCCCTATATCAATGGCAACAGGCCTTAACATTATTATATAGCTCCCATATTTAATATATATACCTTCCTCACCCCTGGGGTGGCACCCCAGGGGTGAGGAAGGTGAGATGGTTATTCAACAGCAGGGTCAGTCGAACTTGCCTGGTTCTTGGGATTCGCCTTTATGACCCCTGATTCATCGGAAAAAAAATGCCTTGTACCTGTCTTGCCGGATACGGAAGGGTCGGCATTAAGCTTGAAACTTTCCGCGTCTATAAATTCGTAAGTAAACGTATACCCCTGTTTAGCCCCGCTCGCAAGCACGCTGTCGATATAGGGAGGGATTGAAACCGGGGCTATAAGATCAGACAGGCCTAAGGGATAGGTATGCGGCAGGTTATTGGCATAAAAATTCTGGCACGCCGTAACAATTGTCTTGACCGCGGCTATGGCGGCCACCTCATTGGCGTTATGCCTGGCACGCAATACACTTGAAATAACAAGCGTCGCGAGTGTCGTGACTATCGCAACCACTACCATTATCTCAACTAACGTAAACCCTCGTTTCGACTTCATTTATATATATTTATACTAAAATCCACAAAAAGTCAAGCAAAATTGCCATGCATAACCCTGGTCAACCTCGGAGGTTGACCAGGCAAATAAAAACCCGCCCGCCAATTTCTGTGGCGGACGGGTTTAGATGCATCTTGCGCCATTAAAGCCTTATTCTATCGGCGCGCCTGATGCGCTATTCAGCCTTATTACCCCGCTCTCATCAACAAAGAAAATACGAGTGCCGGTTGTTCCTGATACCGCTGGACTTGCCGTACAGGTATACTGGTTCGCGTTCGTCAGGGCGTAAGTATAAAAATATCCCTGTTTCGCCGTACCTGACGTTGTAGCGCCTGCCAATCCCGCGTCAATATATGGCGGTACCGCGGTGCTGAGCGCAGCGAGGTTCGCCGGATACGTGGGAGGCGTCTGCGCCGCACGGAAACTTTCGCAAGCGGTACTGATCGTCCTCAGGGCCGCTATGCCTGCCGCTTCATTAGCGTTATGCCTTGCCCTTAACAAGTTAGGGATCGCTATTGCTGCTAATAGAGATATGATGGCGACTACTATCATTATTTCTACGAGCGTGAAACCATGCCTTTCTCTTAATCTAAGCATGTATTCCTCCTTTCTTTAGCCGCTATAACGGCTTAAAATGTATAAAAATATCTAACCTATTAAAGTATATCATATAGACGGTCTGCTGTCAATTAATGGGATATTATTTCCGTAAGTTTGAATACGGGCAGGAACATCGCGATGACTATCCCCCCTATGACTATACCGAGGAACGCTATGATCAGGGGCTCTATAAGGCTGGTAAGGCCGCTTACAGCGGCGTCCACTTGGTCTTCGTAAAAGTCGGCTATCTTGGTAAGCATCTTTTCGAGTTCGCCTGTCTGCTCTCCCACCTTTATCATTCTGACTACCATAGGAGGAAATGCCCCGCTTTTGGCTAATGGGTCGGCTATATTCTCGCCTTCTTTTATGCTGGTACGCACAAAGTCCACTGCCTTTTCTATGACGGCGTTGCCCGATGTCTTGCCTACTATCTCAAGCGAAACAAGTATCGGGACCCCGCTCTTTACAAGCGTAGCGAGCGTCCTCGTGAATTTCGCCACCGCCACTTTCCTGAAAAGTGTGCCCAGGACAGGCATGCGAAGAAGCGTTTTATCGAATACCTCCCGCCCTTTCGGCGTCCTGATATATCTCCTCATCGCGAACGCGATGGCTACGAGCGACGCGGCTACATATAAAAACATCTCCCTTATGGTATCACTTACGAAAATCAATACCCTTGTAGGCATCGGCAGTGTACCGCCCAGCATGGAGAATATCCCTTTGAATGTCGGGATGACTTTCAAAAGCATCACAAGCGTTATAAGCATCGCCATCGTCACCACTACCGCGGGATATACGAGGCTGGATTTTACTTTCCTCTGCAGCATGCTTGTTTTTTCAAGATACGCCGCCAGCCTGTCCAATATATCGTCCAGCGCGCCGCTCGATTCTCCGGCTTTAACCATATTTACATAAAGGCCCGAAAATACCGAGGGGTGCCTCGCGAGCGCGTCCGATAAGCTCGAACCTGTCTCAATGTCGTTTTTTATTTTTTCCACCACGCTTTTAAAAAGGGGCTTTTCTATCTGTTCACATAAAATGTCCAGCGCCTGGACCAGCGGTATGCCGCTGTCAACCATGGTCGCGAGCTGCCTGGAAAATATGACTATCTCGTCGAGTTTTACCTTGCCCGACAGGTACGACGACACCCTTCTCCTGGAGGTCTCCTTTATGGAAATTATCACCAGTCCCCTTTTATGAAGCGCCTCTATGAGAAGCTCCTTATCCGAATATTCCAGGACGCCGCTGATCGTTTTTCCCGTGGGTTCCTTCGCGATATATTTAAATGTAGGCATATTTTATTCTTCCGTTGTAACGCGCAGAACTTCTTCCATGGTAGTTATGCCGTTTTTATATTTTTCCATGCCGTCGTCGCGCAATGTCTTCATGCCTTTTGAGACGGCGTAACTCCTTATATCATCCACTGAGGCATTCTCTATTATCATCTCCCTTATCTTGTCATCGATGGCCAGCGCCTCTAGTATGGCTATGCGGCCGAGATAACCGGTTGAATTACATTTCTTACAGCCCTTTCCCTTGCAGGCCTTGCATATCACCCTGCATAACCTCTGCGCCGCCACCAGCACGACGGACGACGCTATCAAAAAAGGCTCAATGCCCATATCTATGAGCCTGGAGATAGCGGTAGGCGCGTCATTGGTATGGAGAGTGCTCAACACCATTTGTCCGGTAAGGGACGCCTTTATCGCTATATCCGCGGTTTCGGAATCCCTTATCTCGCCTATCATTATAATATCCGGGCTCTGCCTTAGTAACGAACGCAGGCCGTTGGCGAAAGTAAGGCCGATGTCCGGATTTGCCTGTATCTGGGTTATGCCCTCCACCTGGTATTCGACCGGGTCTTCTATTGTTATGATGTTCTTCTCTGGCGTATTCATCTGGTTTATCACGGAATAAAGGGTGGTGGATTTACCGCTGCCTGTCGGTCCTGTCACAAGTATCATGCCGAAAGGCTTGGCTATGGCTTCTTTGAACCTGGCAAGCGTATCGCTGGAAAAACCGAGCGAGTCAAGGCCGATCGAAAGATTGGATTTATCCAGCGCCCTCAACACCACTTTTCCCCCAAAAGACGTGGGCAGCATCGACACCCTGAAATCCACTTCTTTTTTCTGCAGCCTTACCTTGAATCTCCCGTCCTGCGGCATCCTTGACTCGGTGATATTCATGCCTGACATGATCTTCAGCCTTGCCAGCACCGCGTTCTGGTTTTTCTTTGGTATTTTCAACGCCTCCTGCAGGTTCCCGTCTATCCGGTACCTCACGCGGAGATAATCCTCTTCAGATTCCACATGAATATCCGAAGCCCTTTTCCTCAGCGCCTCCTGTATTATCAAATTTACCATCTTGACGATAGGCGGGGTCTCCCCTTCCAGCACGGCTTCGCCGATGTCGAATTCCTCTTTAGAGGTGTTTATGACTTCCAGGCCTGACTCCGGCGCATCCTTGATAACATCGGACAGGAACCTGTCGTCTCTGCCATACATCTTGTCTATCGAATCCAATATATCGGTCTCGGTGCTCAGTACCGGCTCCACATCGAATTTCGTGAGTTCTTTAAGATCATCTATCGCGAATATGTTCAGGGGATCCGCCATGGCGACCACCAGGGCGTTGGAAAACCTGCTTATGGCAATGACCTTGTATTGCCTTGCCATTGCCTCGGGTATGAGTTTGACGTAATCCTTGTCTATCTTATACTTCGAGAGGTTGACAGCCGGTATGTTAAGCTCCCTGCTCATGACGGACATCAGATCTTTTTCGTTCAGCATGCCTTCGCGAACCAGTATCTTGCTGAGGCTCGTGCCGTCTTTGGCCTGGATGTCCCTTGCTTTTTCAAGGTCTTTCTGCGCTATGAGTTTGCTTTCTACCAGCGCCTCTATTAATCTGTCTTTTAATGATTTCGCCATAACTGTTACTCGTCCGCAGCTGTTACGCGCAATATTTCTTCCAGGCTTGTGACGCCTGCCAGGACCTTTGCGATACCGTCTTCACGCAATGTCCTCATGCCCTCGTTCCTGGCTGTCTGTTTCAGTTCGTTTTCTCTTGCGCGTTTCAAAACAAGGTCCCTTATGGCGGGTGTAAGCGGGAGTACTTCGCATATGCCTACCCTGCCGGAATAGCCGGAATTCAAACAACTCTTACAGCCTTTTGCCCTGTAAAACGAGACGTCTTTCATCTTTTTGCAATCTATGCCAAGTTTGGTGCACAGGACATCCCCGGGTTTATAAACCTCCCTGCACCTGGGGCACAATCTTCGTACAAGCCTCTGGGCGATTATCGCGATAAGGGAAGAACTTATCAGGAAAGGTTCGCAGCCCATGTTTATGAGCCTTACCACCGAACCCGGGGCAGTGGTTGTATGAAGTGTACTCAATACGAGATGGCCGGTAAGCGCGGATTTTATCGCTATATCGACGGTATCGAAATCCCTTATTTCCCCTATCATTATCACGTCCGGATCCTGCCTTAATATCGATCTCAACGCGCTCGCGAATGTCAGGCCCGCCTCTGCCCTGGCGGTAACCTGGTTAATGCCCTGTATCTGGTATTCTATGGGGTCCTCGACCGTTATGATATTTTTTTCTGGCGTATGGACATATTTCATCAGAGAATACAGCGTCGTGGTTTTTCCGCTCCCTGTCGGACCGCAGACAAGTATCATGCCATGGGGCCTGGACGCGCATTTCCTCATCTTATCAAGCATATCGGAGTCGAATCCCAGCTTATCGAGGTCCAGTATGCCCTGCGATTTGTCCAATATCCTCAGCGCTACTTTTTCGCCCTTGCTTGAAGGCAGGATGCTTACCCTGAAATCCACGTCATTATTATTGACGCTCAACCTGAACCTGCCGTCCTGGGGAAGGCGGCGTTCCGCGATGTTCAATTCGGACATGACCTTTATCCTCGAAACTACCGGCTCATGCATATTTTTCGGCAGGGACTCCGCTTCTTTCAAAATACCGTCCACCCTGTAACGGACACGCACCGAATTCTCCATCGGCTCTATAAGTATGTCGCTGGAGCGCGCGCGTATGCCGTTCTCCAATATCATATTCGTCAGTTTTACCACAGGCGCCTCTTCCACCAGCCTGAAGAGCTTTTCGGAGTCTACGCTCTGCTCTTCCTCTCCTACCTGGATGATCTCTATTTCCTGGGTTTTCATGTCTTCCATCAATTCTTCTATGGCCTCGCGCGTAGTCTCCCCGTAATACTGGTCTATCGCGTCCTGGATTTCTTTTTGCGAAGCGATAATAGTACCTATATCGAATCCGGTAAGGGACCTGAGGTCGTCTATCGCGAATATGTTCAAAGGGTCGGTCATGGCGATCGTAAGCATTTTGCCGACCTTTGACACAGGCATTATCTGGTATTTATTTGCCGCTTCGCGCGGGATAAGTTTTAAAAGTTCCGGGTCTATTTTAAAACGCGCCAGCGATATGGGAGGGATGCCCAGGCCCTGGCTCAATACGGACATCAGGTCTTTTTCCGTCACAAAACCGGATTGGACAAGGATATTTTTGAGGGAACCGCCTTTCTCTTTCTGGATCTTCAATGCCTTGTCCAAATGGGATTTGGATATGATTTTATTGCTTATGAGTAATTCTATCAGGCGTTCTCTGAGTGAAGACATATTTTATTTCTCGACTCTCTCGCTTCGCTCGTTCGCTCGAAGAATATTGTTCGAGCGAACATCACATCTATCAACGTCAGCTTAGTCGAGAACCTTTATTTGTAATATTTCTCTATCGCTTTCTTAATATCGCTCGCCGTGCTCACAAAAAGCTGTACATATAATCCGGACAAAAGCGCGATATCCTCCACTGCCTGGCTGTTCAGCGGATTCGCCATCGCTATCGTAAGATTGGTGCCTATTTTATCCACCGGGATAAGGCAATACTGCACGGCTACATTTTTAGGGACTATCTTCACGATTTCCGCGTCAATCTCGTAACTCTCGAGCGGCAGGTACGGGAAACCATATTGGGCTGTAATAGCCTGGGCAATAGCCTCTTCGCTTACATAACCAAGATCGACAAGCACCTGGCCCAGCAGTCCGCCCTTATCCTTCTGCGTCTCCAGCGCGCGCTTGAGCTGGTCGGATGTTATAAGGTTCATTTCCACCAAAAGCTCGCCCAGTTGTTTAAGGTTGATCCTATTTGCCACGCAGCATCCTCTCCAAATCCTGTACTTCCACCGTGCTCGCCAGCGCTTCTTCTTCCGAGATATCGCCTTTTTTGCATAACCCGAAAAGCGCCTGGTTCATGGTCTGCATATTCTCTTTTTGGCCCGTTTGTATTACGGAATACAGCTGATGGATCTTTGATTCCCGCACCATGCTCTTTATCGCGCTGTTCGCCACCAGTACCTCGACCGCGAGTATCCTGCCGTTCCCGCTTTTACGCGGCAATAACTGCTGAGACAATACGCCGAGCAGCACAAAAGAAAGCTGTGTCCTGACCTGCGCCTGCTGCCTCGAAGGGAATACATCTATGATGCGGTTTATGGTCTGCGCGCTGTCCGAGGTATGGAGCGTCGCGAAAACCAGGTGCCCGGTTTCCGCGATAACAAGCGCCGCTTCTATCGTCTCAAGGTCTCTCATCTCTCCTATAAGGATAACATCAGGGTCCTCTCTCAGCATATGTTTAAGCCCCTGGCCGAAAGAATGCGTATCCGCGCCGACCTCTCTCTGGTCTATTATGGATTTTTTATTCGAGTGCACATACTCTATCGGATCCTCGATGGTTATTATATGGCAGTCCCTGTTCGTATTTATATAATCTATCATTGAGGCGAGGCTCGTGGATTTTCCGCTGCCGGTAGCGCCTGTGACAAGCACCAGGCCTTTTTGTCTGTTGCAAAAATCCCTGACCACGGTAACCGGAAGCCCGCATTCCTCGAAATTCATTATCTTGAAAGGAAGCGCCCTGATAGCCGCGCCTACGTATCCTCTCTGGAAAAATACATTTACCCTGAACCTGCTCACGCCCGGTATCGTAAACGCGAAGTCCAGTTCCTTGTCCCTTTCGAGCCTGGCCTTTTGCTCATCCGTGAGTATTGAATACACAAGGCTTTTCACTGCCGGGCCGTCCAGTATCACACCGTCTATGGGCATAAGAGCGCCATCCAGCCTGATATGCGGCTCTGTGCCCGCGCCCAGATGCAGGTCAGACGCGCCCTTTTGAACAACGTCTTTCAATAATTGAGTCATGTCTATCGTCATTTTACTCTCCCTTGACCCTAATGTTACATTATGACAGTGTCAAAATGTAACATTAGACCGCTACCCTGTTCTTTCCAAGGCTTTTCGCGTTGCGCACAAGCCTCTCGGCTTTTTCCATGAGCTCGTCTGCGGTTGAACCGTCTATCGGATTCTCGCTCACTCCTATCGATACAGTCAGCGGCTTGTCCGATCCCGCAGACTTGCCGAGCGTTTCCTCTATCTTTTTCCTTATTTCTTCCGCTATATGGGCGGACTGTCTTTTATTTTTCTCCGGCAATATGACCACGAACCTGTCGTCTCCCAGGCGGCCCACCCTGTCGATCTCCGTAACCGAACCCTGCAGCACAGCGCTGATCTCCTTCAGGACAGCCTGTGACTTCATCTCGCCGTAAGCCGAATGAAATCCCTTAAAATCATCCATGTCTACCAGAAGATAACCGCAAGGCCTTTGGTAGGCCAGGGCGCGCCTTATCTCTTCTTCCAGCCTGGACTTCATGTAATTATTATTATAGAGACAGGTCACTTCATCCCTTATGGAAAGTTCTTTTGTCTTTTTGATGAGGATGTCATTTTCCACGGCTATGGATACCTGCCTGGCGAATACTTTCAGGACTTCTTTTTCGTCGTCCGCGAAAATAAAATCTTTTTCGTTATTTCCCACCACGAGCAACCCGCATAATTTCCCGGCGCACGTTACAGGCATGGTTATGATATTTTTCAACCCTATTTTTTTGGCCAGTTCCCCGGCGGCTATTTCGTGCTGTTTAATCTTCGATCCCGGCAATTTGCTGTTATCGATATTACAGCTGGACACTATTATATAGTCTTTTGATGCCTCATCTATGAGCAGCAGCAATGAGCAGGAATTGTTTTCCAACTCGGATACCTTGCGCATTATAAAGTCCAATATACTGCTCAAGTCTTTCGAAGATGAAATCAGGTTGCCTATCTGCAGAAGCCCGGAAAGCGCGGCTATCTTTTTGTTTATTTCCAGATTTATAATGCTCGTCCTTTCGCCGTAAGCCTTCAGCTCTTCTATGTTATCTTTTATTTTCTGCGTCATGATATTCAAAGACTTGCCCAGGTCGCCTACTTCGTCTTCCCTGTTTATATTAATACTTCTGGTCATATCGCCTTTCGCTATTATCCTGGCGTTCTCCGCTATCTGTATGACGGGGTCTATCATTTCTTTTGTTATATAAAGCCCCAACAGGGATATAAATATAGATATGACCAATATAAAACTTATATTGGTCAGAGTAAGCCCAAAAAATAAAGTTATGTTGGGGAATATATACGTCAGGATAAGCCAGGCGCACACCAGTATAGGGATAAGCGACATAAGAGAAAAGGCTATCATGGTTTTATATCTAAGGCCTTTGGGAACCATCGACATATCTTTGAATAAATTCAACATATGCGCCTCTCAAATTTTGTGAAACAAAATTTGATCCCGAGCAGCCGTAGTCTTTTGAACATAACGGCGAGGGACCTTAGTTAATTTAAAGTATACAATACAATCCGCGTAAGTTCAAGTAAGGTTATTTTATGAAATCCCACGGCAATATCTCATCCGCTTCTTTCTTCTTCAAATAAACCTCTGGGTCGATGCCGGTTTCAAGGAAAGCCTGCTCCCATCCACTATAATTAAAATTTTCCGTCCATGCCTGGAGTTTTAAGCCTTTTTCCCATGCCTTCAAAACAACCCTGCCCACGGACCTGTCGCCCCTCGCCAGCGCCGCCTCTATCCTGCCGGTTTCCGGGCTGTGAAAAGTGATCTTTAGATTACGCTTCGAACCCAGATATCTCTGTTTCTCCTTCAATGTTTCCATCCCCTCCATGCCTTCCCTCTCAAAGCCGGAATGAGGTTTTGGGATGAACGGGTTTACGCTTAAATTTACGTTCTTTATCTTTCCCGCCAGCCCGATAATGGCGTCTACATCCTCAAATGTTTCTCCCGGGAGGCCTATCATGAAATAAAGCTTTACCTTCCTCCATCCGGCGCTTAACGCGGCCCTGGATTTTTCCACTATCTCGGCATCGGTTATTTTTTTGTCCAGGGTTTTCCTCAGGCGTTCGCTGCCGGCCTCTGGGGCAAAAGTAAGCCCCGCCCTCCTCAATGTGTCCATGCCTTTGCGCTCCTCGAAACTGCCCACTCTTAAAGAAGGCAGGGATATTTTCACGCCTAGCGGTTTGAATTTTTCTTCGAGCCTCGCGGCCAGTTCCTCGATATGGGGATAATCCCCGGACGAAAGAGACAACAACGATATCTCCTCATAGCCGGTGTTTTTAACGGACTCCTCCGCTATCTCCATGATCCTGTCTACGGACCTGATCCTTAAAGGCTGGAAGATCTTGCATGCCTGGCAAAACTTGCATCTATGCGGACACCCGCGCATTATCTCTATGCCGATCCTGTCATGCACGATCTGTATATAAGGCACGATTATATCCGTCGGGAAATAAGAACTGTCCATATCCTTGACGAACCGTTTTATAACAACGTCTTTCTTATAAGCCGGTACATAAACGCCTTCTATCCCGGAGAGTTCTTTCAAGACGCGGCTCTTTGACCTGCCGCCCTTCTCTCCGGCCGCTTTGATTATTTTTACGGCTTCCAGGATAGCTTCTTCCGCCTCTCCGATTATGAACGCGTCTATAAAATCAGAAAGCGGTTCGGGATTGAACGCGCATGGCCCGCCTGCTATTACAATAGGGTCATTGCCCCCTCTTTCCGATGAACACGGCCTTATCCCGCCGAGGTCCAGCATATTCAAAACATCCGCGTAGCTCATCTCATACTGCAAAGAAAAACCTATCACGTCAAAGTCTTTCAGGGCATGCCTGGATTCAAGCGATGAAAGATCCTCTTTCCTGTCTCTCAATCTTTTTTCCATGTCGGGCCACGGAGCAAATGTCCGTTCACAGATTACGTCTTTTTCCCTGTTCAATATCCCGTAGAGAATTCTCATCCCGAGATGGCTCATGCCTATTTCATAAACGTCAGGAAAAGCGAGCGCTATTTTTAGTGAGCCGCTTTTCCATTCTTTATGCGCGGCGTTCCATTCGCTGTTTATATATCTTCCCGGTTTTAATATATCCAACATACCCCGCCTCTCCTAAGGGAAGATTTGCGACACTGTCGCAAATCTTCCCTTATCTGTGGAGCGCGATACTCTCAAGAATGCCCAACGCTATCATGGTAACTAAAAGTGACGAACCGCCGTAGCTGACAAGCGGCAGAGGAAGCCCTACGACCGGCATAAAGCCCATTGTCATGCTGATATTTACCAGCACCTGTATGCCTATTATTACCGCCATGCCGCATGCGGCAAGGACACCGCACGGGTCATCCGTCTTCCCGGCTATTTCAAACGCCCTCCTTACCAGCACGTAATATAACGCCAGGAGGACTATGGCGCCCGCGAATCCCCACTCTTCCCCCGCGACAGAGAATATAAAATCCGTATGCCGTTCTGCGAGAAAATTCAGCTGGTTTTGCGTCCCGCTGAGCCAGCCTTTCCCTGCCACGCCTCCTGACCCGATGGCTATCCTGGATTGGATAACTGTATATCCCGCGCCAAGAGGATCGATGTTAGGGTTCATAAAAACCATCAACCGTTCCTTCTGGTAATCTTTCAGCAAAAACCAGCTGAGAGGGGACAGCGCCACGCCCCCGGCTATAATAAATAGCAGGTGTTTGAGCTTCGCGCCCCAGACATATAAAAGCGTGAAAAATACCGGCACAAGCATGAGAGCGGTCCCCAGGTCAGGCTGGAGGAGTATCAGGATAAAAGGCGCCAGCATGAAAAAGAAAGCCGCTGTTATATGTCTCATTCCCTTTTCAGCCTTATGTTCCGTAAGATACTGGATGAGGGCGAGCGTTATGAATAACTTCGCGAATTCTGAAGGCTGAAAATTAAAAAAGCCTAATTCAAGCCACCTCTGCGCGCCCATTCTTTTTGACCCGAATAAAAATACGAAAAATAGGGAAACAAGCGCCAGGGAATAAAATACGTACCCGAGGCTCACTATTTTCCTGTAATTTATGTTTATCATGGCGATAAAGAACAAGCTCCCCGCCAAAAACCAGGCCACCTGTCTTATCACGAAATCTATGTTCCTTAAATAAGTGGCGCTGAAAAGGAATAAAAGCCCGGCTATGAAAATCGCTGCCGCAACAGCCACCAAAACCCAGTCAAAATCTTTATATTTATGTACTTTCAGCATGTTTTACTCATTCTTTTTAAACCAGTATTCCAGCGCATCTCTCGCGATCTCGGCAGGCACATCCCCGCCCGAACCCCCGTTTTCCAGAAAAACCACAAAGCATATTTTTGGGTTCCCGGAAGGGGCAAAACCCGCGAACCAGCCGTGAGGAGGCACGCCGTGCCTTACCTGCGCGGTGCTGGTCTTCGCGGAAATGGAAACTATTTCGCTATACGCCCTGGTTCCGGTCCCGTCTATATCCTCTGTTACCATGCGCATGCCGAGTTTTACAGCATCCGCGTATTCCCTGGTTATCCTGGTATTTTCTGTTTTAAAACCGGCTGTCTCCGCGTCTCCTACGCGTTTTAATATATGGGGTTGGACAAGCGTACCGGAATTCGCGATAGCCGCGATCATGCGCGTAATCTGCAAGGGCGTAGTAAGTAATGCCCCTTGGCCTATCGAAAAATTAGCTGTATCGCCGGGATACCATATCTCTTTTTTCTCAATCCTCTTCCATTCTTTTGAAGGCACTAATCCGGACGACTCCCCGAAAAGTTCTATCCCTGTTTTCTTCCCTAAACCGAAAAGTCCGGCGTATTCCGATATCTTTTCAGCGCCCGCCATGAGCCCAGCGTGGCAGAAATAAACATTGCACGACCATGCTATGGCCTTTTTAAGGTCCACATATCCGTGGCCGTCCCTGTTCCAGCAGTTCAGCTCGTCCCTGCCTATTTTAAACTTTCCGTCACACACAAAACCCGTGTCAGGCCTTATTTTTTTTGTCTCGAGGGCCGCCATGGCCGTAACGATCTTAAATACCGAACCGGGCGGATAAGCGCCCATGACCGCCCTGTTCAAAAGAGGCGATTCATCCGACCTTATCGCGTCCGATATTGAGCCTCCGGGGTCATAAGAAGGGCTGCTCACAAGGCACAATACCTCCCCGTTTCCCGGATCCATAAAAACCGCGGCGCCCTTGCGGCCGTCGAAAAGATCGTAAACTTTTTTTTGCAGGCCGGCGTCCAACGTAAGATAAATATCCCTGCCGCTCTTAGGTTTTTTATAACTCATTACCTTGACCTGCCTGCCCCTATTGTCTACCTGTATCTGCATTCCCCCGTTCTTACCCCTCAATATCTTGTCGCAATACCGCTCTATACCGTCCTTGCCTATCAAATCTTTTATGCTGTATCCGTAAGGCTTTAAAAGTTCCAGTTCAAACGGCCCTATCTCGCCTATATATCCTGTCACATGGCTGAAGGCACCCTCATAGCGGTAATCTCTTAAAGACACCTCTTTCACGAGTATACCCGGCATCTCGAACCTGGATTCCTCTATCAGGATAGCGGCTTTCTTGGAAATTCCCCTTATGAGCTCGCACGGCGCGAACGACGCGGTCCTGTTCCGCTTATAATTCCTCTCCAGCAGGCTTTTCGAAACCCCCAGTATGGCGGCGAGCTTTTCCATTTCCGCGTCAATGTCTTCCGCTTCCTGGGGTACGATAAACACTCCGAACGAAAGCGCGCTCGTAACTATGAGTTTCCCTGCCCTGTCATAGATATCGCCGCGCGGGGCCGCTATATTCAACAGCCTGATGCTGTTCCGGGAACTGAGATTGTCATAAAAAGGCCCTCTTATTATTTGGAGATAGTAAAGGCATATACCTACTATGACAAAAAGGATCGTGAAAAAAAGGCGCAGTATTTTTATTCTCATAATAAGCTACTCTGCCATTCTGAATAACAAAGGTGAGATCAAGGCCGAGAAAATAATAGTGAAGAACACGTCCGCCCGGACTGTCCGCGTAAACGCGAAATATCCGAGATAAAATAACAATATCCCGCAGAACGAAAAAAGGAACTCCGTCAAAAGATCTTCTTTGTAGTTTATCTTCTCCTTGACTATGCCGGATAATAACCCGAGCCCAGCGTAAAGCGCGAGATTCAGGCCGGGCGGCAGCGACGAGAATATCTCCGCGAACACCCCGGTAAACACGCCCGCGAGCGCGCCCCATAAGATGCCTTTTTTAAGCCCGGCGAAAATAACGAGGATCGCCAGGAAATTAATATTGACCTGCGCCGCGCTCTGCAAAATTCCCAACACCGTTATCCAGACAAATAACGTCATCTGACCACCAGGACTTCTTCCAGTTTCCTTACGTCGACCTCGGGTCTTACTGCCGCGTTCATGTAAAGCCCGCTTGAATCCGCCTCAACAGAAACCACTTCCCCTATCATTATACCTTTTTCAAAAACACCGTAGAGCCCTGACGTGATCACCTTATCGTCTTTTTTAACATCGCACCCTATATCCAGGTATTTCATGATAAGCCCCGCCCTCATGCCTCCGCTGACCGCGCCTTCGTCCCTTGTCCTCTCCACCACCCCGCTGAACACGGAGTCATAATCCGTGATAAGAAGCACCCTGGATATCCTCCATCCGGTTTCGATCACCCTCCCAGCTATACCGGCGCCGCTTATGACAATCATGCCTTTTTCGACGCGGTCTTTCTTTCCCCTGTCGATTATAACGCTGTCGCTGAAACCTGAAGGGTCCCTCGCTATAACAAGCGCGGGCAGGAATTTTTGCCGGCCGGATTCCTTGAGATCCAGCAGCTTTTTAAGCCTTTTATTTTCCAGCGACGCTTCTCTTGAGTTCAATAACTCTTTTTCGAGATTCGAAACGTTTTCCCTTAGGCGGGTATTCTCCATGCTCATTTCCCTGAAGCCGGCCACATCCCGCAAGGCATAGATAGAACCCGACACTATCTTCAAAGGCATTCTCAAAACGTCCAGGGTTTTTATACGGAAATCAGGAGAGAAAATCTGGAAAAGCAATAATACAGCGGTTATAAAAATCAGAACCGCTGCTGTAAGGAAGTTTTTTTCTGGTTTTATCACGCATTTATATTATATTTCATTCCGATCGTCGATCGGAAGAGGTCCTAAAATTCCATCCTGGAACGCACGGTAACTTTCCTGAGGTACTTTATTTCACTGAGGACTTTTCCTGTGCCGAGCGCTACCGCGGTGGTAGGGTCTTCCGCGACATGTACAGGAAGCCCGGTCTCTTCGCTTATCAGCTTATCAATACCTCTAAGCTGGGAACCGCCGCCTGCCAGCACTATGCCTCTCTCTATCAAATCCGCTGAAAGTTCGGGCGGTGTCCTTTCAAGCGTCATCCTGGTAGCTTCGAGTATCGAGGCGACAGTCCCGGCTATGGCTTCCCTTATTTCTTCCGAGGATATCGTGATCGTCTTTGGCAGTCCCGCTACCAGATCTCTGCCGCGAACCTCCATTGTCAATTCCTGCTCCAGCGGATACGCCGAACCTATCTTTATCTTGATATCTTCCGCGGTACGTTCTCCTACCATAAGATTATATGTCTTTTTCAGGTGCTCGATAATCGCCTCATCCAGCTCATCCCCGCCTATCCTGATAGAGCGCGAGAATACAATGCCTGCCAGCGATATAACCGCTATCTCGGTTGTGCCGCCGCCTATATCAATGATCATGTTACCAGCGGGTTCCTCTATCGGAAGGCCTACGCCTATTGCCGCGGATATCGGCTCTTCGATAAGATACACCTCTCGCGCGCCCGCGTGCTCGGCGGAATCCTTTACGGCGCGCTTTTCAACCTCGGTTATGCCAGAAGGAATGGCAATTACCATCCTGGGCCTGACAAAAACTTTCCTGTTGTGTATCTTTTTTATGAAATACCTGAGCATGTCCTCGGTTATCTCGAAATCCGCGATAACGCCGTCTTTCATGGGCCTTATCGCCACTATATTACCGGGGGTACGGCCGAGCATCCTTTTGGCTTCCTCGCCTACGGCCAGGACACTGTGCGTATTTTTCTGGATAGCCACGACCGAAGGTTCGCAAAGCACGATACCCTGGCCTTTTACGTACACAAGCGTGGTCGCGGTGCCCAGGTCGATACCCATATCATTAGAAAACAGGCCTAAAATATTATCAAAATATTTCTTAAGCAGTTTAAAAAATTTGAACATTCTGCACCTCAGGTTTTCAGGTTAATTTACTTAATTCTAACAAACCCTGTTTTCTTTGTCAACAACAAGTTGAACACCCTAATGTCACATTTAAGACAGTGTCTTAAATGTGACATTAGCGAGTAAGGTTTGGAAATTCGGGAATGACTTATTGATACATCCCAGGCCGGTTACGGTCAATTTGCCTTTTACCCTAAGCCCCGCTATTAACATGCTCATGGCAGTCCTGTGATCACCGAAGCTGTCCACCTTTGCCCCGGCCAAAGGCTTGCCGCCATTTATAATAATTACGTTCTTCCCTGCCTGTATATCCGCGCCTATCTTGCGCAGGTTGGTAACCATGGAATGAACCCTATCCGTCTCTTTTACACGTAGTTCCTCTATACCTTTTATGACTGTGCTGCCTTTAGCGAAACAAGCGGCAACCATTATTATGGGTATTTCATCTATAGCGCGCACAACCTCTTGCGCTGAAATCGTGACGCCTCTTAGCTTGCTTGATTTAATAACAATATTCCCGCTGGGCTCTCCTGTTGATTTTTTTATTGCAGTATTTATCTCCGCGCCCATTTTTTTCAATATATCGATCACGCCTGTTCGTGTCGGGTTCAATCCTATATTCCGCAACATGATCTTTGTGCCTTCCAAAATGCACCCCGCGGCCATGAAAAATGCCGCGCTCGAGATATCGCCCGGGATCCGGACAGCGCCCGGGCTTTTTAATTCTTCGGGCCCTCTCATGCTGACTCTCCGGCCCTGGATTTTAAGCCTCGATCCGAACATTTTCAGCATACGTTCCGTATGGTCCCGCGATTTCCCTGGTTCGGTGACAATAGTAACGCCTTCGGCAAAAAGCCCTGCCGATAAAATACACGATTTTATCTGGGCGCTGGCAATCTTGGATTTATAATTTATGGCCTTTAATCTTCCGCCGTGTAATTTTAAAGGTGGATAGATCTCGTGCTTCGACCCCTTGCCTTCTATCACAGCCCCCATCTCCTTCAGGGGCTTGGTTATCCTTCTCATCGGCCTCGAAGACAATGACTTATCTCCGGTTAAAATAACTTCGAAATCCTGTCCCGCCAGAATGCCTGGTAATATACGCATAGTAGTCCCGGAATTTCCCAGGTATAACGGCCTTGACGGCTTCTTTAACCCTCGCATTCCTACGCCTTTTACCATCCACTCTCCACTATTCGTTTTTTTTATGGGCACACCCATGGCGCGAAACGCCTCTATTGTGCGTTTTATGTCCTCTGCCGGTAACAGATTTTTTATGCGTGTTTTGCCTTTTGAGATGGAAGCGAACATTACGGCGCGGTGAGATATTGATTTGTCGGGAGGGATTGTTATTTCAACGGCTTTCAACAAGCGTATTGCCTTTCTTCATGTCGTTTATCTTAGCGCCAGGAAGAATCGCAGCCGAAGACATCGTATCATAAACTTTATCGATCTCCACCTGCCCCAGGACCCTGGATCCGTCCATCACATCGAATTTGGCGCCTTTTTGGACATCCTTGTCCTGCCCTATATCCGTGACTATAAAACTGTATTCCTTATTGACCACCAGGACCTTGCCCTGCATAACCGGCTTCGAAGACCGGGCTGACGCGGCTTGTTCTTCTGGGTTTACGACTATTTTATCCAGGCTGACCGATTCTTTTTCCCGCAAATCCATTACCTTTTTTTCGAGGTTCGCCTTTTCGCCGGCAAGCCTTGACGCCTCTTTTTTAGCCCTGTCGTAATCCGCCTGCAGGCTCTCCAGCTTCTTCGATATGCTTAACTTTTCTTTCTTTTCGTTGTCCAGGTCCACCTTGATCTTAGCGAGCTCCGCCTTTTTCTCATCGAGTTCAGCCGCGCTGTAATCGCTTTTTTGCTTAACATCGTCAAACTGGGACGATATCTCCTTAAACTTCTCCTCTATCTTTATAATTTTAGATTCAGCCTGTTCCTTGGCGGTCTTGGCGGATTCCAGTTCTTTTTCAATATTTCTTTTTTCCTTTAATGTAATGGCCAGCTTATCTTCCACGATAAGCCTCTTCATGTATTCCCTCTCTTTTCCCATGAATCCTATAACCGCTATTGCGGCAAAAACCACACACGCGACTACCGATAGTACAAGGCCTATCTTGAATATTTTTGACATAAAGCGTCGCTCCTTTTTCACAAAGTATATCCCTAAAAAAGCGCGTTGTCAAGACAAACCCTCTTTGAAAAGCGAGGGCGGCAAATACGGCATTGCCGCAAGTACCGCCCTCATTGGTACAGGCTTTGATTTCGCGTTATTTTTCCTCTTCGTAAGCCTGCAGGACTACCTCGCTCAAGGATTCCCTGAATTCTTTTGTCAGGGGATGCGCTATTTCATACCACTTGCTGTCCTTGCCCATCCTTGACGGCATTCCTACGAATAAGCCTTTCCTGCCTTCCACGACCTTCAAGCCTTTGACTATAAAAACTCCGGCGAACGATACGTCCGCGAACGCCTTCAGGCTCGAATCACCGCTGAGTCTACGCAACCTCAGCACCTCCACTCCATTACTCTGGTTTGCCATACTTATCACCTCCTATTATATTAGACACATCTGGAGGTGGTTTTCTTTCAAATTTTTTTTCTTTTTCCCGGATTTCTTTAAAAATCATTATAACCCTTTTAGCCCCTTCGCCTTCCATTACCCACTTAAATCCTAAGATAACGGAGATCGCCAGGAACTGCAGGAAATAATGCCTTACAAGAAAGGAGAATACGAAAAAACCCATGGACGCCGCAAGCCACTTTATTTCAGGTCTTTTCTTCGTTTGTTTCAGGCCAAGCCTGCTTTTGATTTTATTTCTTAGCATAAGCGGGACCTTCCGTACGCGGCCCCGGCTTTCATGCGCGACAAGAAGCTTATCAAGGCACGCCCCGCAATCCGCTATGTGCCCTTCTATCTTTCCTCGCTCCGGCCCGGAAAGCCTTTTATCCAAATATGACGAAAGCAACCTATCGTCCAAACACTTCTTATCTATCGTATCCATATCCGCCCCCCCTCTCTAATGTTACATTGTGACAGTGTCGCAATGTAACATTAACTTTCTTTTTAGAAACTTTTTTCTTCTCGCGATTATGGTAGAAACGGTATTCACGGGTATTTTCATGAAATCCGCTATCTCCCTGTGCGTCTTGCCGTAAATTATATTCAATTTCAATATGATCTTTTCCTTCGGGGAAAAATTTTCAACGGCCTTTTCTATCTCCTCTATTAATTCGGCGCGATGCCCGGAGCCGTCTTCAAAAATAATACCATCGATACCAGGTATCTCTTCTTCTTTTAAAAGCCTCTCCTTTTTCCTCCGCATAAAATTCAACGCCCTTGTCTGGCTTACCACGCTGAGCCACGCGCTTATCTTATTTCTTTCCCTGACTTCCGCCAGCCTTGATTTTTCCCATATATCCACAAATACATTCTGGACAATATCCCGGATATCCTCTTCATTAAATCCAAAGCCGCCCATCCTTAATCTTTCCCTGGCGGAATAATACACAAGCCCGGAAAACTTATCGATGAATTCTCCCCATGCCTTTTCCTCGCGTTTTATACAGCGCTCTATCAGATTATGGGTATTATCGAACATAGGTCCAATAATACCATACCTATTATATAAGACACATTCAAGTGGCCATTTTCTTTCAAAAAAAATAAACAAAATAAAAGCCCTGCACCATATCCGGTGCAGGGCTTGTCCTTACAGTCAGTTTTTTGTGAATATTTTTTTATTGCTGGGCCGGCTGCGCGGCGGCTCCGACTTCTTTTATCTCCATGGTTTCTCTGTTCAAATCATACATTTTATTGGGATCCATCTTGAACTTAAACTTCTCTTCCAGCTGCTTGTCTATCTCTTGTATATTATTCTGTTCCATTGTAAAATAAGCCTGCAAAACCCCCATCCTCCCAAAAGTCGCCTGTTTGGCCACGTAGAGCTGTTCGAATTCCGCCATTTGGTCTTTATTCTTGAATTTACACACTACCTTGGCCTTGGGTTCTTCCGCCTTCTTTTCTTCAACCTTTTTCTCGTCCTTCGCGGCCTTGTCTTTTGCCGCGAAAGCCATATCACTACAAATCAACATTATGCCCGCTAAAAACGCTATTCCGACCGCCACAGTCTTGATACTTTTCATCCTGACCCCTCCCTGGTTTTTAAAACGTTTAGGGCTATCTGCCAAATAAACCTTTTTTCTTCTTATTACCACTTGCCTCTTCTTTTTTAGGCACTCCCTGCATGGCCGCCGCAGGTTTTGGGGCGGATTGCACTGCGGCAGGTTTTATATCCTGCTTCATATTGGCTATTTCAGCGAGCTGCCTGTTTGCCTCAGTTCTCATCCATTCTTCTTTGGCTTCGACGCTTACTTTCCCCAACGCGGCTTTTGCCTCTTCTATTTTACCGGCGCTTATGAGCATGGATGCCTTGCGCAGAGTGTAGTTCAGATTAACCGGGTCCATATCCTGCGCTTTTTTAAGCTGCGTTACAGCATTTTTCAAATCCCCAAGCTTATAAAGCGCTTCCGCGTATCTTGAATAGAGCGCCGGGTCATTTGTTACCCTGGACATGATCGCTTCCCATGCCTTTTTTGAATCCTCTTTCCTGCCGGCCTTTTCGTAAAGGTTGCCAAGGCGTTCATATAAATAAGGCTCATTAGGAGATGTTGCGATTATTTTCTCCATAATGGCAGCCGCTTCATCGAATTTGCCCCTGGATTCATATAGATCAACCAGTCTATTATTGACATTCTTGTCTTCCGGCATGATGCCCGCGGCTTTTTCATAATTGGAAAGCGCTTTATCGCCTTCCCCTTTTCTCAGGTATACTTCGCCTAATAATTTAAGCCGGCTTGCGTCATCCGGGTTATTTGCCAGTTCAGCCTCAGTCTTGGCCGCGAAGTCATCGAGCTTATCCTGTTTTTGATACACATTCAGAAGTTCGGCGTTCGCCCAGTCTTTGAGCCACTGATCATTGGCCGTTGCCGCGATATTTTTATACGCGTCCTCTGCCTTGTCAAATTTCCCGGCGCGGTTATAAAGGCCGGCGAGATTCTGCATATAACCTACATTATTGGCGTCTAATTTTACCGCCTTTTCCGCCAGCGGGATCGCTTTATCCATTTTGTCAACATTCCCGTAAAAATTTGCGGCCTGGCTGAGTATGCCAGCGTCCGCCGGGTTTTTCGCTACCAGGTCCGCCCATATAGCTTCGGCCTCATCTTTCTTGCCCGCTGCGCCAAGCGCGCTGGACAGCATCTGCGCGTACCACGTGTTACCCGGCTTTAAAGAAACTAATTTTTTATAAATAACCATGGCCTTCTCGTTATCCGCTTTCTGGTTATATAAATTTGCCTGCCGGTTTAAAAGATCCTCATTGTCGCCTAAAATACTACCTGCTTTTTCATAAAGGGCTATGGCTTCATCTATTTTATTCTGGCGCATATAAGCGTCTCCTATCGCGGAAACAACACTGCCGAGGACGGAAGGATCGCTCTCCGCGTAAACGCTGAGCTCATTAAGTATCGCCTGTTTGTCCTGATTCTGATCCGCAAAAAGCACGCTTGCCGCGCACGCTATAGTGACTGCCAAAACAATAAAAATAACTTTACACATATATCCTCCCTTGTTTTGTCATATTTATAGAATTATTTTACTACTGCTTTGATATAAGTCAAATTATTTTATTAAGTAGGGGCAGGTCGCGACCTGCCCCTACGATATTTATATTTTCATGTTTATTATTGATATCCATATCCCATTGCTTTGGATTATTGATAATGTATTCACAAATTTGCGTTAGTTCTTTTTCATTGCGGATAACGCGGTCGTAAAACGAACGCTGCCAATGAAAACCCTTTAGACCCGCCATATGAATCAATTTTGAAGACGTGGTTTTAAATGCGCCTATTAATCCTGATAATGATTTTGTTTTTTGTAGGGACAGGTCGCGACCTGTCCCTACATCGCGAGCGTCCCCTGAGATTATCAATATTCCATGCATATGATTCGGCATAATCGTAAATTTATCCAATTTTACATAATTATATTGTTCTAATAACCATACCCATTGTTTTCTAACAATCTGTCCATATTCGTTTAATTCCATAATATCGTTTTGGATATTTCCAAACCATTCCTGTCTGTGCTTTGTACATATTGTCACAAAATAATATCCATTTCGGGAATAATCGTATTTTGGAATACGATTGCATTTTCTGTATGGCATTTTTCCTCCTGTGTTCATTGTAGGGACAGGTCGCGACCTGTCCCTACATACAAGACACATCTGGAGGGTGGTTTTCTTTCAATTATTTTTCAATTATTATTGGATGTTGATGAGCGTGCCGTCTTCGTCGAAGAATTTTTTGTGCTTCAGGAGACGGGAGGTTTCGACGAAATAATACGGGCCATAATTGGCCTGGGTTCCGGCTATGCCTCCGGCATTATAAGGAGTGACGTGCAGGTACATCTTTTTACTGCTCCACGGCGCAATGGAAAGCGTGCCGCTTGTCCATTGCGTATCTGAACCGGTTACCGCCGTAGCAGGAGCCCTGTCCCATTTATAACGGTAATAAGCTATGCCTCCGCTATTAAGGTTAGCGCTGGTAAAATTAAACCTCTCAACAGCCTTGTCACCCTGATACCATGTGGCGGTTGCCCTGGCGCAAACAGCGTCCGCGTTGGCTGCCAGCGTATAAATAACAGCTGCACCCGAGTCATCGCTTTCGCCCGCGGCATTGGGAGAATTCGGAATGACTGTATTATTATAGCTTACTACATGGCGCGAGTACTGCGTATTTGAAGCAAGGCCTGTCTCATCGATGTATGCCAGGTTCGGAGTCCCGTTGGAAACTTTCACGGCATGGGCGCCGTCGTGCAGTTTGAAACCCGCCTCGTTATTGGCTGTATCCGTAAAATTCCATCTTATAGAAGTCGTTGAAAGGGCTGTTGGAGTGCCGATAGTCGGTTTTCCCGGCAATGAATATAATGTTTCATCAACACCTATATCCGACACATTATCATAATACGCATAGCCGTTATTATAAGGCCTCACATCTCCCCAGAAATCTTCCGTTGGCGCGCCGGTATTAGTAGCGATATCAACGCACGGTGAAGACTCCTGTAGTTTAAAGCTTATGATCTGATATGCATTACCTGGATTCGCGTCCCAGTCTATATTACGCATATGCACCACTGTCAGTGTATTAGCCGTATTGCTCCATATGAACGCGCAATATTTATCAGCGGTGTCCGGGATGAGATAATACCCTCTCCACTGGTTTGCGGCCCAGTTTTTAGTTGTATCGGTTAAAGTTGTCTTTGTTATACTGGTAATCGTGCCATTCGCTTCTATGGTGAATTTCGGATCTACCGATATATCGCCGGTGCCGGCGGAACAACCTGTATAATTGGCGCTTGAATTGTTCCATACGTCGTTATAAGTATTGCCGGCAGTGCCTCCGTCGTGGCAATAGATCCCGTTAGCGTAGTTAGTGGCAACGATATTATTTGTAAGGGTCGGCGCGGCGACGTTAATTCTGAACCCATAACTACTGTTGCCGTATATAACATTATTAACAAAGGTGGCCCTTGTATCCGCGTATCTTACATAGAATCCATAGCTCAGGTTCCCGGCAATGATATTATTCTCAAAAACAGGCGTATACGAGGCATTGTTGGGATAAACATAAGTATAAGATCTATTACCGCTTATACGATTCTTTCTAAATGTGCCATGGCCTCCGGAGGCAATTAAAATAGGATTCTCTTCGATGATCTTTACAATATAATTCTCTTCTACCAACGGATTAGCGCTGGTGCCGTTGGAATATATGCCTCTATAGCTGTCATGTATATAATTCTTTTGGATAACAGGACTGCTGTTTGACGCATAAACCGCGTCCCTGTAAGTTCTTGTAATCTGCATATCTTTTACTACTGTAGAATTTGTCTCGTTTGTATGAGCGTAAATACCATAACTTATCCTGTCGTCTCCGTCTATTATTGATCCAAAATCTTCCGCGCCGTCGAGCGTAATGGCTTTTCCATCCAAGTCAACCTGCTCCATAAAATGCCCGGCAGGCACATTTACCGTCTGTCCCGCAGTGGCGTTGTCAATAGCGTTATTTATAGATGTGTATGAACCGGCGCCGTTAATCTGTACATATGGGTTAATATAGGCGTAGGAAACATGGGCCGCGCTATCGGCATAACCGTCGTTTACCGTAGTCGTGAATGTCAAAGTCTGCGCTGTCGAAGGCGCTGTAAAAGTAGGGGTTTTCGAAGCTGTGTTAGACAATGTCACGCTTGTGCCTCCTGCCTGCGCCCAGTTAAATGTAGCTGTCTTATCAGGATGGCACTGGTAATAAGTCGCGTCAAGCTGGACGCCTGTTCCATTTATACAGGCGCTTATATTATAAGGAACTACCCTTGGCACAGGACCGTAACCGCCTGTGGCGCCTATGTTGTTCCTGTCATATGCTCCCCATGTATCGCTAAACATATTGGCTGTATGCCCAGCGTTTATACAAGGTGAACCCCCTTGAAGCGTCAAATCCGTGATCTCATAAGAATTGCCGACCGCGGCAAAATCGGTAATCTCATACCCGGCATCATACGAGCCCACTGTCAGGGTATTGGACGTATTACTTACGATAATAAATGCCCTGCGCCTGTTCCCGGTGTTCGGGACCAATATATAACCTTTCCACTGATTGGCAGTCCATAACTTCGTCGTATCAGTCAAAGTCGATACTGTAAGACCGGTAGACGTACCAGATGCCGACACTGTAAACAAAGGATCACTTGATATGCCGTTTGCATTTGTAGTATTATAAACAGTACCACTTGAGTTGTTCCAGACGTTATTAAACTGTATGTCTTCATTATCATTTAAAACCTGACTGCCTTTATAAATGCCCCAGCTATTATTGCCGATTATATTATTATTGTAAATCGTCGGCTGCGCTTCAT
>JBAZEP010000013.1:0-38670 GCA_041653835.1 Candidatus Omnitrophota bacterium | reverse complement strand
TTTGACCTCAGCCAAAGACCTGGTGCTGCCCAAGACTATCGGTGGCTGGCTTTACCTCAGCGGTTTGACCTCAGCCAAAGACCTGGTGCTGCCCAAGACTATCGGTGGCTCGCTTTACCTCAACGGTTTGACCTCAGCCAAAGACCTGGTGCTGCCCAAGACTATCGGTGGCTGGCTTGACCTCAGCGGTTTGACCTCAGCGGATAAACAAGAATTAAGGAAAAAATATCCAAAAATAAGTATTATATAAAAAAATAAAAAGAGTTAACTATGCCCCGAAAATCTATGCGAGATAAAAAAGCCGAGGATTTCATCAGAAGGCAAAGAGAGAGGCAGGAACGGGAGAGGAATAATAACGACAAGGAATGGCGCCCCCAACAAGACGGCTTCGTGCCGGACAGGAGGTAAGATGAAAAAAGAAATCAGGAATGTCAACGAGGAAAAAGGCATCTTGCAGATTACTACCGTGGATGAGCGCTGGTATATCCGGCAATCAACGGATGAAGCTACCGGCCTGCCGACCTATGATTATGTGCCAAGCGTTACCTGGATTGCCGACCATTACCCCAAAGGCATCGCATTCTATAAATGGCTCGCCAGTAAGGGCTGGGACGAAGCCGAGGCGCTCAAGCAAGCCGCCGCAGACAAAGGCAGCAAGGTGCATCTGGCGATTGCCGACTTGATTGACGGCAAGGAAGTCAAGATTAACGCTAAATACATCAACCCCACTACCGAGAAAGAGGAAGAACTGACGCTTGAAGAATATGAGGCGATTTCTTCCTTCGCGGAATGGTTCAAAAAAGTCAAGCCAAAAGTAGTGGAGCGCGATTTTGTAGTATGGGGCGAGGGATACGCCGGAACGGTTGACTTGTTTTGTGAAATTGACGGCAGGGCTTATGTGGTGGACTTCAAGACCTCGCAATACATCTGGCCGAGCCACGAATTGCAGGTATCGGCTTATCTTCACGCCTTACCACCGGAAAAAGACACAGACGAGAGCTTCCCGCCCCATTTGGCCATTTTACAGCTTGGCTATCGGCTCAATAAAAATAAATATAAATTCACCGAGATAGAGGATAATTACCAGGAGTTTCTGGCGGCCAAGCTTATCTGGGCGAAAGAACAAAAAGGCGTCTATCCGGCGCAGAAAGATTATCCTTTGAAAATCAAACTCTAATGGAAGAAGATGAGGTATGTCAAAGATGTATTCAAATAATCGGCACAAGGCCGCAGGCATATTGTAAATTATGTCTGAAAAACAGAGGAGGAGAAATGGGAAAGTTGGCAGATAGGGCAAGGGAAAAATCCCCGTTCATCAAACTTGAAATCGGGGAAGAAAGCCAGGTTTTAGTCTATAAGTCCTGGAAAGAAACAACTGATAATTTCGGCAATGAAACCTTCCGGTATTACTTTGATTTGGTTACCGAGAACGGGATTATCACCAAGCAGCTTGATAACCGTAGCCAGGCCTTCGCCGAGGCAATGGATAAAATCAATTATGGCGAAAAAATAATCTTAAAGCGCGAACCGAAACTTGACCACGAAGGCGAGCCGGTGGAAAACAAGAGCGTCTGGACAGTAAGAAAAGCAGAATGAACCCCTGCTGGCTCTGCAAACAGCCGATTACGACTATCAACGAGGGCTTCGTCGGGGATGTGCGCTGCCCGAACCCGATATGCGGGGTGCTGAACAGCTTTTATGCGCCGGAAGATTTCGTACCGATGCCGCCGGAGGATAAAGATGACAAGTTGCCAGATTAAGCTCATTTTCGCCTATACATCTCTTGTAATCTTCGTCTTGATTATGCTGATGTTCCCGCTGGCGAAATACTGGAAGGAGAGGGATGACGGGAACACTCCTTAAAGACGACTTGTTTTTGACGAAAAAAGAACAAGTCTATCAGTTTATAAAACAGCGGGGGCGCTGCCGGACATCAGAGGTTGCCGCCTTCGGTGTCTCAATATATCATCCTGACAGGGCTTGCAGGGATGCCAGGGAATTGGCGCGGGAAGGCCGCATTTGGAGAATGAGGAAGGATTTACAGGAAGCACTCTACGGGAACAGCAGAGAGGAGTTTTGGAGCGTACGGGAGGCGGATAGATGAAAGTCCTTAATCTCTATGCCGGTATCGGTGGCAATCGCAAACTCTGGACAGATGTAGAAGTTACTGCCATAGAGATAGTGCCGGAGATAGCCAGGATATATCAGGATTTCTTTCCACAGGATAAGGTTATCGTGGCGGACGCACATCAGTATTTATTAGAACATTTCAAGGAGTTTGATTTTATATGGAGTAGCCCGCCTTGTCCGAGCCATAGTAGATTTAGATATATCCAACCTAAAAAGATTTATCCCGATATGGCTTTATGGCAAGAGATTATATTTCTACAATATTGGTTTAAGGGAAAGTATTGTGTAGAAAATGTAATTACTTATTATGAACCTCTTATAAAACCAATTAAATGCGATAATCATTATTTTTGGGCAAACTTTTTTATTATATCGCTTCCCGATAGAACAAGAAATGTTAGAAGGCAGAATAATCTCATTCTCGAAAAAGAACTCGGATTTGATTTTTCGGGGAAAAAAATAGAAAAAAGATTTAAAGAACAGATACTAATAAATTGCGTTAAACCAGATACTGGTCTCCATATCCTCAACGAAAGCAAACGGAACATACAATCTGAATTATTTAATTTAACTCTCCACAAAGAGGGATGAGATGGCACGAAAAAGAATTATAGACCCAGAATTTTGGAGCGATGAAGAAATAGGCCGATGGAGTTATGCGGCACGCCTATTTTATATCGGCTTATGGAATTTTGCTGATGATACAGGGCGCTTTAAGGCCCATAATGACTTGCTTAAGGCCCAAATCTTCCCCTACGAAAAGAAAATTGACATAGATGCCCTTAAAAAAGAATTAAATCATAAAATTCAATGGTATGAGGTAGAAAATTTGCAATATGGATATATTCGTAACTTCTTAAAACATCAAAGGATAGATAGGCCAACAGATAGCAAATTACCCACCCCTCCCCCCTCACTCGTGGATAACTCGCCGAACCCTCGTGGAGTTGTCCTGCCTAATATAAGTAAAGTTAATATAAGTAAAGATAAGGGGCCTGCGGCCATAATCTACGAGTATTACGCCAAAACCATAAAGCCCGGAGGTAAGGAGGACGCAACCCGCAGCATAGCCAAACTCTTAAAAACAGGTTTAAGTAAAGACGATTTGCTGGGCCGGATTGACGCTTACAGGGCGCAGCTTACTAAAGACAGGAAAGATGATAAGCAGTATTATATCCAAGCCAATAATTTCTTCGGCCGGGCAGCGCGCTATAAGGATTTTGAGCCAGTTAAGAAAGTGCAATATAAAGATGCTGACCCGAATTGTAGGTTATGCAAGGGGCAAGGCAGGTATTTAATCGCAGATACAAGTGAGGTCAAGATTTGCAGTTGCCGGATTGTTAATTAACCCGTTCTTTCTTATGGTCTGATAATAGACCACTGGCTTCCTTGTGGCGTTCTGTGAAAACGCTGAAAAAAGTGGTGGTTCAATTATTGGTGATGAACGAATAGATATAGAGAGACCACAAGCAACTAAAAGACAAGATGTTTTGGAATTTATTAAAACTGATGAGAGAAAGTGGGATTTTATTATTCTTGACCCCCCCTATGAAATAAAAAGAAAATCAAAACTTGAAGAATATGGTAGAACTTCAAGCGTAGCGGCAGATGTTATTTTGCATAGAGCATTAGCGGATTATTTTATAAATCATACAGAAAATATATTATGGCTTGATATGTGTGCTCCATTGCCCAAGGGATTTCAAAGAAAGAAAATATGGTTTTTATTTCCCGGGGGATACCATACAATTAGGATTTTAAGTTGGTTAATAAAAGAAAATTCGCTCAAAGAAATTATTAAAAAGGAGCACTCCTAAATGTCAATTAAAAAAGGGAAGAGGAAAAGTTTGGTAGGGTGGACAAGGAAATGTAAATATGAAAAAGATACTCAACCTTGGGGGAAAATAATTTGTTCCTTTAAGAGTGATGAATGGGAAAAGATAAGTTGTATCGGCTATGAAACCTGCGAAGATTACGAAGAAAGCGAGGAATAAATGACCGAGATAAAAGAGCAGGTGAGAGAAGTATTGGAAAGCTATCTTAATTATGTTATGACTGGAGATGGCTTTGGCTTTTATAATCAAGACCAGTCTCTCTCCCAAATCCACTCCCTGTATATGAAATGGGTGGAGGAGATAATTAAAATAGATGAAGATTACATCGCTTTATTAAAAGAAGAGCTTGATGAGGTTGTCTCAATAGCTTATATACACGGTTGGAAAAGTAGCCGTATTAAAGAGGGTGAAGAAGCCAGAAAGGCAATCGCCGAAATCAAAGCCAGGATAGAGAAGGAGAGATAATGGAAAAGCATTGCACAAGTTTAGAGATTAGTAAGCAACTTAAAGAGACGGGGTGGAAGAAGGAGACGGAGTTTTGGTGGATAGAAGATAAATCAGGTAATAATAAAATTCTTCTTTATTCATATAAACAATATATAAATTTGGATGCTTATGGGTGTAGAGATGCACAAAATAATTGTTATCCTGCCCCTCTCGCCACAGAGATATTGGAGGAGTTGCCAAGTTTTATTCAGCAAGCATATAAATATAATCTTACTATAGAAAAATTAGGGGATGAGTATAGTGGTTTTTATCAATACTCGGATAGAGATTGCGATTATTTATTAGCAGGTATGGATGGAGCTAAATTTGATAAATCCTTGCCCAACGCCCTCGCTAAAATGTGGCTCTACCTTAAAAAAGAAGGGATAATCTAATGGATAAAACGAGGGAGATATTTGAGATACGATGAAACCCTGGCTTAGGTTAGTATTTTTTATTCCGTTTGTTTTTTTCTACTTCCTGCACTGCTTCGTAAAGAACCCCTGCGGCGGCGCAAGGTGGAAATGCTGGTGGAGATGCTGGAGATGAGAAAACTCCTTTCCTGGCTCTTGATTATCGGCTCAATCGCCCTGATGCTGTATCTGAGTTGGAAGAATGGAGCAATCAGCCATAAAGAAAAACTGCTTATTATCATCTGGGGTGCTATATTCTGCATAGTGCCAGGGATATTATGGCTGGCGGGGAGGAAAACCAATGGAAGATATTAGGGGAGGGTTGTTTTTTTTAATTATTCTCTCGGCATTCTTCGGCGGTCTTTGGGGGTATTGTTTCAAAAAAAACAACATTACAGCTGAAATCTTTAAGTTAATTTTATTCTTAATTCTACTCTGGATGCTCTATTCAATAAATCTTAATTACTTTATGCGCTATATCCATAAGTGCGGGGAGTATGAAAAAGAATTAAATGAAGTAAATACGGCGTGGCTCAAAAATAAAATACAAATAAATAATCTATTGAATGAGCATAAACAGCTAAAAAGATATGTTGAATAATAGAAAAAGATATAAGCTGATAAAGTATTTAGCGCTCCTGTTGCGGCAGAGAAAGTTAAAAAGGGAAATCTATTCCCTGGCGAAGGACATGGGGACCAGAATAAAGCAATGGTGAACCTTACAGACTGCAAGACCGCGCAGGAGGCGCTTGATAAGGTAGCGCAGCAGTCGGGTTATATGGACATACCGGCAAAGATAATTATTCACAAATCGGAAGTGGTGGGGATTGATTTTATTTACGGGGAGGCGATACATAAATGGAAAAAGCCAAGGGTAGAAAAGTAAAAAGGCTCATTAAGGCTGTAAATAAAACTTGTAAGATTGCTCAGAAAAATCCCCAAAAATTAGATATGATTACGGGATTGGGGGGCAAAGAAAACCCCAAAGGAAAAAGAACAGAAAAATTGGGAATGCCAATTTGTTGTTATTGTCATAAACCTTATGATAGTAGCAAAGATAATTATGGTTGGCATATCAATAAAAAAGGGGAACTTGAACGATGTATGTTTCCTGTTAAATTTATGACGAATTTATATTTTCCGAAAGAGAAGAGGCTTAGTTTTATAGCGATACACAAATAACTTAACTTAGGCCGCCACTACCACACAGGCCGCAAGGTATTAAGTTGCGTTTCTTAGTAAGAGCGCACGCCTTGCGGTTTTTTATTTATGATGAGACTTTATATTCGCACGAAAACCATAAAAATAAATATCCCCCAAAAAACCCTGAACAATCTCTTAAAGAAAAAAGGGGAACCCCCGCCCAAAATATGCTCAAAACTGGCCCAAAAGTCAGCCTATCTGGAAAAGAAAATCTATTTGTTGCAACATATTAAAAGCATTATAGATACGATTAGATTAAGGGACTATAACGATACCTGAATTAAAAATAACTTTTCAAAATCCTTATACTTTTAGTAGAGGCGCTGAGAGAAGCAAGTAAGAAAAAGCTATAAAGCAAAGAGTCTCATTACGCGCCTCTACTTTTAATTATGAATATCAGACAGCAGAAATATAAATATAATCGCCTCGTATTAAAACTTAATCAGACAGATGCTGCATTAGAAGCTGGCTATTCTTTTAATTACGCCACTAAGCGCTCGAAGAAGTTGGAGGAAGTAGTAACTGCGGATATGAAAGACATTTTTGAGCGTTTAGGGTATTCCGATTATCAAATCGCAAAGAGATTTATAGATAAAGCAAATTGCAAGCGCCCGATAGGTGCAACTATTCTCGTTGATAAAGAAGGCAAATTAATCAGGGCAGAAGATGAGGGCTGTATCGAAGTTGATGATAATAATGTTCAGCTTAAAGCCCTGGAAGATATTGCTGAAATGACTGGTTGCAAGAAAAATAAAATCGAACATTCCGGCGCTATCCAGCACAATGTCTTTTTTGAAGAAATCGTCAGCAAGGCAATCCCAAACAGAATAACCGAGCGTGTTAACCAAAATTAAAACCAGAGTCTTGCCTTCAATCGGGGAAATGCACACTATCGCAATGCGCTATATCTTTGAACGGCAGAATGTCTCAATAATGGAAATGCGGGTATTGGAAGAAGGCCTGCATTCCTGGACGCATAAGATAGACCTTACTGACAGCGACAGGTGGGAAATCAAGCGGATTGTCAATGCTCTGGAAGCCGAAGAACGCGGGCATTTTGAACGCGCCAAATCATTGCTCAAGCAGCATAATCTTCATTACCGGCAGCTATACAAAGCCGGTTTGCCCTACATCGCAGAACCCAGGAAAACAAGAACTTTCGGGAAAGGATAAATACCCTTGACGCCTGAACAGGAAAAGGAACTGGCGAAGCGTATCAGGATGGCCTACGAGAACCTGGTCGCCTTCCGCTATCTTTTATTGAAAAACGGCAAGGATGAAGTCGCCCCGCCTGAATTCCATTTTCAATGGTCGGATATCCTGCTTAAAGAAAAGGATAATTTCGCCATAGAAGGTTTCCGTGAAAGTGGCAAAGGCCAGATAGTCCTGCGCGCCTTCCTGCTTTATTGTCTGCGTTTCCCTTCCGCGGAGAGGGATTATATCGTTTTAATCAAGCAGAACGCTACGCTTGCCGGTAATAAGCTGCTGGAAATAGAAGAAGAATACCTCACTAACCCTGCGCTGAACTCCAATTTAATAAAAGTCAATCAGAAATCCACCGAGATTTTTTCCGTTGATGTCAAGGACGCGCAAGGCAAAACGCATAACATCAGGATTGAAGTTTATGGCAAGGGTTCGTCAATCAGGGGCCTGGCCAACATAGACCGCAGGCCGCGTATCTGCGTTTTGGACGATCCGCAGGACACGGAAGATGCCCGCAGCGACACAGTCCTTGACAATGACTGGCGATGGTTTGTCTCCGATATAATGTTTTTAGGCCAGCATACCAGGATATTCTTGATAGGCAATAACCTCGGGGAAAGATGTATCGTTGAGCGGGTATTTAACGCTGCCGCGGAGCTGGGATTCCAGACGCGCAAAATAGCTATTCAGAACGAGCAGGGCGAGCCGTCCTGGATGGAGAAATTCCCCATTGAAGAGATAGAAAAAGAAAGGGAGAGCTTCCGCAGGGTGGGGCAGATTGATGCCTGGATGCGCGAGCGGATGTGTGAGGCGACAAGCGAAGAAAGCAGGGCGTTCAACAAGAATGATTTTATCCGCTATTCATATCTCTATGTGGACAACATCATCAAGGACGCCAATCTTTTTATGACTGTTGACCCCGCTTCAAGCGTCAATAAATCCGCCTGTTACCGGGCAATCTGCGTCAATGCCGTAACCGAAGATAACCGCTGGATTATCGTAGATTTTCCTTACGGGCGCTGGACGTCGGATGTCTTTATTGACGAGCTGTTCAATGCGATAGAGAAATGGATGCCTCATTTCGGGGGCAGGAAACGCATCCCCGTAGGCATAGAAAAGGGGCATTTCAAGCAGATATTAGAGCCGTTTATCTACAAGGAAATGCAGAGGCGCAATATCTTCTTTGACATCCTTCCGATTGAGCATATCAAGGCAGGCACTAAATTAGAGCGCGTCAAGATGCTTGCTCCCAGGTTCAAGGCGCACTCGGTATGGCTTCCTGAATTTGCGCCCTGGCTTGCCGAGTTGGAAACCGAACTCCTGGGCGTTACCATAGACGGATTTAAGAGCTTGTATGTTGACTTAATAGACACCCTTGCGATGCAACAGCAGATAGCCAAAGCGCCGGTCAGGGGCAGGGCAGATAATCAGGGCAGGATAGATGAAGTCGGGGAATATAATCCTTTAAGTGGGAAATATAAAGACGCGGAAATGACGGCGGGGATGAGCCCGCTAAGTTTCAAATTATGATAGTAAAGCGCACGGGCGGATATTATGTGGTTAGTGAAAGTGGGAAGAATTTAGGCGGTCCCTATAAATCAAGAAAAGCCGCAGAGCATAGATTGAAGCAGGTGGAATACTTCAAGCACAAGAAGAGTGTTTTGAAATATGAGTGAAATTCCCGCAATACGCAAAGCTACAATAGCAGATATTGATAGTGCGATAGATTTATTAAAAGAATTTCAGGAAGAAAGCCTTGCGGAATACGGGATAAGGATAGAATTAAATTTTGCTAAAGAATTTGTAAAAACTTATGTCGCAAATAGCCTTGTCATAGAAGCAGAAGGTAAAATCGTCGGAGTAGTTTCGGGGATTATTACCGACTATCCTCTTGACGGCAGCAAGATTTATCAGGAAGCAGTCTGGTATGTTTCTAAAGCATATCGCAAATATGGCATTAAGCTGTTAAAGCATCTGGAAGATAAATGCCGCGCGGAAGGGATAAGGCATTTGGTTATGGTGCATTTAGGCAATGACATAGGCGAAAAGATAGAAAGATTTTATTTGCATAATAATTTTAAGTATTTGGAAAAGCATTACATTAAAACTCTTTAAGGGGGGCATAATGGCACTAACGACAGCAACAGCACTTTTAATTGCCGCGGGAGCAGTCGCAACGGCCGGAGTAGGAACATCCGTCTATCAGGCGTCCGAAGAAAAGAAAGCGCAGAAAAAAGCGTTATCAGCCCAGGAGGAGCAGCAGAATAGGCTGCTTTCTTATCAGGAAGCGCAAGTCAAGGCAGCCGAAGAGAAGTCCGCAGCTGCGGAGGCATTGGCTGAAAGCGAGGCAAAGGAAAAAATAAAGAAACGCCGGTTATCCCAGACGCAGACTATCCTTACCTCTCCTTTGGGGATTGGCGAGGAAGCAAGCCTGGGATTTAATACTTTATTGGGAGGCTAACGATGCCGGAAACTACCCCCCAGAAACATATCAGGGTCTATGACGAGCAGAAATCCGCCCGCTCAGCGCTGGAAGCATACTGGCAGGAATTGACATATTTTACCCTGCCGCGCAAGGCTTATATCACCCGCATAAAGAGTTTGGGCGATAAGCTGCCGGTTGATATCTACGACTCTACGGCGATTATCTCCAATGCCTATTTTGCCGCCGGTATGCAAGCTTATATGTCCGGCCCGCAGACTAAATGGTTCACTATCGGATTACGCAACCGCGCCCTGATGACAAGGAAGCATATCCTTGATTATTTAAGGGACACCGAGGATGTTTTATATTTGATGACGAACGGCTCTAATTTTTACCAGGAAGATGTGGAAAGCTATCTTGGGCTTGGCTCTATCGGCACGGATATCCTCTATTGCGAAAGGGACATTATTGAGGATGTGCGTTTTGACTGCCTGAATATCGAGAATGTGGTGATACTGGCTGACGCGCAGGGCAGGGCTAATACCGCATATATCGAGTATGAATATTCCGCAGACCAGGCAATCGGGAAATTCGGGGACAAGAAGGTCGGAGAAAAGGTCAGGGAATGTTATGCCAAGAATGATTACAGTACCAAATTCAAATATCTTTTCTGCGTATTCCCCAGGGAATTCTACGACCAGTCGAAGAAGGACGCCCGGAATATGCCTTATGCCGCGCTCTGGATTGACCGGGAACGCAAGGAAACGGTGCGTGAGTCGGGATATAAGGAATTCCCCTTTATGGTGTCGCGCTTTGCGAAGAGCAAGGGCAGCCCCTATGGATATTCCCCGGCAATGAATATCTTGCCCGATATCAGGATGCTCAACCAGATGGAGCTGGCAAATATCCTCGGCGCGCAGACGACAGTCAGGCCGCCCCTGGAAATCCCCGACGAGGCGTTCCTCCGCCCATATAATTTCAACCCAGGAGGGAAGAATATCAAAAACGCCGGTTACCCCAATGAGCATATCACGCCTATTGTTACCGGCGCAAATGTCCCTTTAGGGATTGATTATGTGAAATACAAGCAGCAGAAAGTCGCCCAGGCATTCTATAACGATTTATTTATCCTGATGGAGTCAATAGGCGACAAGACGGCTACGGAAGTAAATATCTTGAATAACCAGCGGATGCAGTTATTGGGCTCTGCGGTCGGCAATATTATGCGCGAGAAGTTAAGCCCTGTGATTGAGAGGGTTTATTCCATTGCGGCGGCAAACGGCAAACTCCCCCCATTGCCGCCTGAATTGATAAACGAGGAATATGTGATTGAGTATATTTCGCCTTTGGCGCGGGCGCAGAAATCCCTGGAATTGGCTAATCTCTCGCAGGCGATGCAGATTATCGCTTCATTCGGCACAGTCAATCCCGAAGTATTCGACAAGATAGATTTTGACGAACTGGTTGATTATACCGCGGAGATTACCAACATCACCCCGAAAGTCATCCGCGACGATGCGGAGGTTGAGGATATCAGGGGTAACCGCGCACAACAGAATGCGATGGCAATGCAGATGGAAATGTTAAGGCAGGGGACAGAGACCACGAAGGTTGCTACGGAAGCGGATAGGAATATCCAGGAAGCGGCGCAACCGGCAGGAGTCAGATAATGTGGCCATTTGACAAAGAAAACAAAGCGCACTTAAAAAAGTTAGAATCGCAGATTTCCGAGGCATCCCAGAAATATAAAAGGGTATTCGGCGGAGAGGACGGGATATGGGTATTGCAGGATTTAGCCAAACGCGGGTTTGACAGGATTACTATTTATGACCCTGATGATTTTAAGAGAGGAATGAACGAAGGAAGGCGCTCGCTTTTTAATTATATCCGGACGATGGTTGAAAAAGACCTGACACAGATTTTGGAGGACTTGACAAAAGAATGAGAATCCTTCTGGGCGTTGAAAGAAAAACAGTCAGTGCGGATTTAATTAAGGAAAATTTTCATACCGCTTGGGTAAGGTTATGCGACGGGCATATCATCATACGCAGGAAAATCAGGGATTTCATAGATTTTGAAGGCGATAAATTAAAAGAAAACATCCAGCCAATGAGAATTGCGGTTAAGAAAATTGGCTTTTGGCATAGATTGATGAAGTTTATTAAAAACCTGTTAAAAAGGAGAAACAAGATGGTTAACTTATTAGCCCGCGCAGGACAACTAATAAGCCCATTTATCAAGGGGTTTATTAGGGTAATGAGAAATGAAAGAGGCGAAGTGGTAATCCCGTTTATTGAATCAGTAGCAGAGGAGCAGAGACCCGCAGTTACCAGTTTTATCACCAACTCCGGCGCAACAACCGAGGATATCGCCAGCTATAAATCCTTTGATGAGTTCCTTTCAGGATATAAGCCGAAAGCCCCGAGCGGAGACTGGGCAAGCGCGCTTGAGCCGGAACATAGAACGCTTCTTGGGGTAAAGGGTTGGAAAACTCCGGCTGATATTATAAAAAGCTATAAGGACATAGAGCATCTTGTCCCCGCCGAAAAGATAGCTATGCCCTATAAAGATAAGGACGGGAACTTTAATCAGGATGACTTAAAAAGGGTGTTCTCCCAGTTAGGGCTCCCCAAAGACCCGAAAGAATACAAACCCTCGGCGAATTTCAAGCTCCCCGAAGGTATAACTTTAGATGCCAAGTTTATAGAGGGTTTTAACGCAAAATTGCATAAAGCGGGCTTTCTGCCGCACCAATACGCGCTGGTAATGGATGAGCTTGCCAATGTGCTTAATCAGGGCACACAGGCGCAGATAGAGGCTAATAACAAGGCATTTAACGAGGCCAACCTGAATTTACGCAGCAAGTGGGGGCTGGGTTATGAGGAAAAGTCCAAGCTGGCCAATGCCGTGTTAAAGAACTTCTGCGGCGACCCGAAGCAGGGAGAAGCCATTGCCAAGAAATACGGAAATGACCCCTTTATCATAGAATTACTCGCCAATGTGGGGGGGAATTTAAGCGAAGAGGCTCTGGACAGGACGAATATGTCCGGGACATTGCTTTCACCGGAGGCGGCACAACTTGAGATAAATACGATTAAAGCCAATCCGGCGTATCTGGATAGCTCGCATCCTTCGCACCAATATCTGGTGGACAGGATGTATGAATTGCAGAAGATGTTGAAATCGGAATAACTTTAGCGGCGGATAAGGGAAAACCCCCGCTTATAAAGTGTAACAGGAAACGGATAACCCCTCTTTGTAGGGGCCCAAGAGCAGTAAGGCTTTTTAGGCCCGTAAGGATAACCTGAAAGCTCGGAGGTTAACAGGTCAAGTTAATCCTACAAGGAGGATACAAATGGCTGTTGATACGGCACTAAAAAACCAATATAGCGACAATATTCTGCTTTTAGTCCAGCAGAAGACATTGGCAGTCGCTCCTACGGTATTCCAGAAGCCCAACTGTTCCGGTGAAGTGTCTTTCCAGGATCAGATTGCCGCTGTGGATGCCGATGAAAAAGTTTCACGCAATGAAGTTGTAAGAAACACCGATCCTAACTTCGACCGCAGGAAAATCGTCCCGCGTTATTTCTACAAGGCGCCTTTGCTCGACAAAATGGACAAGGTTATGATGCTTAAAGACCCGACCAACGAAGTCGTGCAGACCAACGCCGCAGCCTTAGTCCGCGCCAAAGATACGGTAGTCTGCAATGCGTTTTTTGCTACCGCTTACAGCGGCAAGGCAGGGGCAAGCGCTAATGAGTTAAGCGACCTTAGCTCGCCCAGCCATATAATTTCAGCCGGTGGCGTAGGGCTGAATATGACTAAAATCCGCGCAGCTAAGAAAATCCTCGACCAGGAGGAAGTGGAACCTGACAACAGGTTTTTCGCCATTACCGCCGAAGGGGTAGAGGATTTACTCGCCATCACCGAAGCGACATCCCAGGATTACGCGCAGGTCAAGGCACTGGTAAGCGGCCAGCCGGGGACAATCTGCGGTTTTAACTTTGTGCAGTCTGAAAGGCTCCCGATTACCTCAACCACCAGGAAATGCGCCGCATACCATAAAAACGGCGTGGTGCTTGGTATCTGGTTAGACCTCTTAACATCCATTGACATTATGCCGGGTATTCACTTTTCCGCCCAGGTATATGCGGGGCAGTCATACGGCTCCACCAGGTTAGAGGAAAAAAGGGTAGTGGAAGTGGATTGTATCGAATAAGGGGAGGTTTAACTTTTATTTCCAAGAAGGAGGTTCTCAATGGGAACATCATACGGAGTTAACAAAACGCTGCAAAGAGCAGGGGTAGTCAATAGCATCGAACCGGAGTTAGTCGGCGGAGCGGTAAAGTGGGTCTATGACTCATTTACCTTCGACGGTGTTGTTACAACCGGCGAGGTAATCCACTTAATGGGTTGCCTTCTTCCGGTTGAAGCGCGCATCGTGGAGTGGATTATAGACTGCGGGGCTTTAGGCGGTTCTTGCACCCTGGAATTTGGGACGCTTGCCGACCCGAACGAGTTTATGGATGCCACCAATTTAGGAAGTGCCGCGGTCAAGGCGCTTTCAAACGGCAATGGCATCGCCGGTTCATTGGGCTTTGAAGTTGAGGCTGGCGACGGGCAAATTCCAACCCTGGTTGTGGGAGCCGGGACTCCTACCAACGGGATTGTGGTAAAGGTTGGCATTGCTTATGTGGCAAAGGGCTAAATAAATAATAGCTGGGGCGGGATTGCTCCCGCCCTGGCTATACAAGGAGGGAAGAATGTCTAAGAGGTTGTTTTTACTGCTATTAGTAATGCTCCTTATGTGTTCCTCTGCCTTTGCCTCCGTAGCCATACGCAAGGATGGAGTATCGGAAGGGGTGGCAACTACCCTTGATTTTACAAGCGATGGCAGCGGATACAGCACTGATGGGAGCACTTATAATATGCCCATCAACCTTGATTTTCTTGCGACGGGCGTAAATAAGGGAGATGCAACCACACTACCGACGACTGCGGCTGACGCGCAAACGCCGTCATACCGCATTGCTAGGGTGTGGATAACCACCAGGACGCTTACTTTTGCGAACGGTTACCCGGGGCAGCTTTTGACTTTGGTAGCCGAACCAAACAGCGATACCGGAACGCTTACGATTGACGCTACAACTCAGTTTGGCTGGAGCAGTATCTCAATGGATACTGTTGGCGATACAGTAACGCTGCTTTATGTTGATGACACACTCGGCTGGACTGTTGCTGCGGCTCAGGGCGTTACAATCAACCCATAATAAAGTTTAGGGTTTGGGCTACCTTAAAAAGTAGCCCTGCCCTTTACTCTTATGAGAGAGAAAATAGCCGCTTTTATAATCTGCTTGCTGGCAATAGCTTTTACCGACCAGTTCCATTTGCCTGTATTGGCGAACACGGAATTATGGTTTTACCTGGTGTTAATAAGCGGCTTCCTAGGGTTTTTATTTCTGTTCAGTAGGGCGCATACAATCGTCAAGGTTTTTATCATCTATTCTTTTATCAACTGTTTTTTAAGCCGCGCGCCTTATTTATCCTTTACCGCTTTTGCCGTGCTGATGGTTGCGGCGGGGTTTTATCTCTTATGCCTTGAGATAAGGAATTACGATTTTATCTACAAGGCGATACAAAGCGTGTTCTTTCTCAATGTGGCGATTATCGTGATACAGAAACTCGGTTTTGACAAGCTGCTTAATTTCGGGCATAGCATAGCTCAGGCGACTTACTGGGGGACAATCGGCAACCCGATGGTATTGGGGAGTTTTATTATTTGCCTTGTGCCTTTCCTGGCGGCATATAAGAAACAAAATATTTTCCCGATAGGTTTAGCGGTTTATATCAGCCGTTCTTACGGCGCGGTATTATCCGTCCTGGCGGGATTGTTTGTTTATCTAAGGGGATGGAAGAAGTTGATTATCGTGGCAATCGTGGTTTGTTCCCTGTTTATGGCCAAAGATAAAATCCGCGCCCATTATACCGGCGGGCGCTGGCCGGTGTGGAAAAGGACAATATCCCTTACGGCAAGAGAGCACCCGTTTTTCGGCTATGGCCTGGGGACTTATAAGGTTATATTCCCCGTATTAAGCAGGGATGTCGCCGGAGGCGTAACGAATAAATGGCTTTACCAGGGGACAGAGGGGGACTGGGTTGCCTGGCGGCAGGCGCATAATTGCTGGTTGCAGATATTGTGGGAATTGGGCTTTATCGGAGCAGGGCTATTGGCCGGTTTCATCGGACTACTCTTATACAGGATAAGAAAAGACAGGATTTTATTCAGCAGCGCCGTATTGCTGTTGATAAATATGTCGTGGAGTTTCCCGACGAGGATGATACAGACAGTCCCATTATTGATTTTATTTTTAACGGTATGTGAAAAGAGGTGAGGTATGGCGGCTAAATTCAAGATAATAAACCTGGCGTTAAGGAGGCTGGGGCAAGACCCGATTACGGCGCTTGGCGAGGAAACCGAGAATTACCGGAAAGTCAACGACATTTACGATTTGCTCTTGAAATCGCTCCTGCGCTCCCACCCGTGGAGTTTCAATAAAGAAGAAATAAGTCTTACCGCCTTATCCGAGACCCCGATACTGGAAGATTACACTTATGTATTCCAGCTTCCGGCGGATTTTGTGCGCCTGAATAAGACAAGCGTAGAACCGGTTTATTCCCATAAGATAAAAGGCAGGAAGCTGTATTCCAATTCCAACGCAATAAAAATAGAATACGGGCGCTTTATCGCCGACCCCGACGCCTGGGTTACTTCCCACGCTTATATAGTGGGCGATTATGTATTGCAAAACAGCGCTATTTATTACTGCCTTACCGCGCACACATCGGAGACATTCGCCACGGATTTAGCGGCGGATAAGTGGGTAGAGCAGGACATCTACGACCCTTCTTTTACCGATATGTTTGCCACCGCCCTTGCCTATGACTTGTGTATTCCCATTACCAAAGACGCTGACCTGAAAAAAGTCCTGGGCGAAGAATTAAAGACAAAGCTCAATCTGGCAAAATCCCTCAACGGACAGGAAGTTACTCCCGATGAGGCAACGCAGGATGAGTGGCTTAACTCAAGGACATAAATTATGAAGGCTTCCCCTATAATCAATTCATTTGTCGCTGGCGAATTAAGCCCCCGCCTTGCCGGTAGGACGGACATCAACCAGTATTATCAGTCAGCCGCCGAGTTATTGAATATGCTGGTTGAGTTTTACGGCGGGGCAAAGAAAGCCCCCGGGACATATTTTGTTTCCGAAGTCAAGACATCCTCGTTATCCACCCGGCTTATCCGTTTTGTGTTCTCCGATACCCAGGCTTATATCATAGAAGTAGGCAATCTTTATATGAGGTTTTATAAAGATGACGCGACAACCGGAAAGGGCGGGGCAATCCTTGAGACGCACAAAGACATCAGCGATATTGTCGTGGCGACCGGGGTAATCACGGCCACTTCGCACGGCTTCTCTAACGGGGACGAGGTTTATATAAATGAAATAGCCGGGACAACGGAATTAAACGGCAAGAGGTATCTTGTAGCCGATGTTACGACCCACACCTTCACCCTTACCGATATAGACGGTAATCCCATTGATACCACCGAATACACCGCGTATGTTTCGGGCGGAGAAGTATCAAGGGTTTATACCTTAACGACTACCTATACCACGGCGGATATCTGGAATTTACAATTCTCTCAAACCGCCGATATTTTATATATTACATTAGGTAAAAGCGACGATGCCGCAAAGGGCAGGCCGCAGGCAAAACTCACCCGCACCGCGCACGCATCCTGGACGCTTACTGATATTGATTATTCGACAGGGGAAGCGCGCCCGGCATTGATGCCGTCTAATATAACCGCCACACAATTAAAATCCGATAAAGACACTGGAAGCGGGGCGACAATCACCGCAGATGTAGCAGTATTTGATATTACTCACGAAGGTTCAATTTGGAGATTGCAGGAAGGATATATCAAGATAACCGATGTCGCCTCGGGCGGATTAAAGACCACTGCGACTGCCGATATCCTGTATGGCGGAGACCTGAATAATAGCGCGACCTATACGACAGATTGGGCGGAGGGCGCCTGGAGCGGCTATCGGGGCTATCCGCGTTCGGTTACTATCAGCGAAGGCAGGTTAATATATGGCTATACCGTCAGCCAGCCGCAGACAAATTGGGGTTCTGCTATCGGGGCATACGATACCTTTGAGCTGGGTTCTGATGATTCCGACGCCATAGAATTTACCGCAGATACCAATGAAGTTGAGATTATCAACTGGCTTTTTCCGGCAAGCGAAATCCTGTTAGGAACGCCGAGCGGAGTATCTTCTTTAGGCACGGGAAGCGATACCCTCGCGCTTACTGCCACTACCGGCAGAGTAAAGAAAAAATCAAAAGACGGGACTTCGCTTATTTCCCCGCAACAGATAGGTTCTTATGTCTATTATTGGCAGAAATACAACCGGATTTTAAGGGAATACGGGTTGTCCCCCGATACCCTTGATTATGAGACTAAAGACGCAACGGCCATATCGGAGCATATCAGCGAAAGCGGTATCGTGGATATGGCTTATCAGCAGTCGCCTTACAGCATTTTATGGTGCGTGCGTGCGGATGGCAAGCTCGCGGCATTGACCCGCCAGATAGAGCAGAAAGTAACCGCCTGGACATTGCACGATACTCAAGGCTTTTATGAAAGCGTGGCGGTAATCCCCAAAGAAAGTTACGATGAGGTCTGGTTCGTGGTGCGCCGGACAATAAACGGCGTAACGAGGCGTTACATTGAATATATGGTCGCTCCTGAATTTGAAAGTTTGGAAGATTGTTTCTTTTTGCATAGTGGATTGACTTACGATAATCCTAAAGAGATTACAAATATAACTAAGGCTAATCCCGTAAAAGTAACCTGCGCCAATGATTTTAGCGAAGGGGATATTGTCAAAATCAGCGGCCTCGTGGCAAGAACCGTCGGCGATATCCCTGAAAAAACCATTGATGCCATAGAATATCCTTCTGATTCCCTTGCGCAGGCGGCATATATAAGCAGCGCCCCTTCTGGAGAAGGAGAGGAGGTAAATCAGTCAAATACTTCTTATGGCGAAGACGGGATAGATTTAGGAAAAACTGCTGGTTCTGAAATTCGTATTCCAGCGCAAAGTTTTAAATTGCAAAACCCATTAGTAATAAGCGCGGTTGAGGTTGGATTATTGAATATTAACGCATCGCCTTCAGGTAATTGGACATTAAGAATAGAAACTGATAACGGAGGAAAGCCTTCGGGGACACTCGCCAATGCCAATGCTTCTGTTGAGGTAACTCCACCTTCTCCGGGAAATACTATTAAGGGGACTTTCGCTACCGGATTCTACTTGGAAACCAATGTTACTTATTGGTTAGTTATAAATTCTGTTGATGAACAAGACCCTGATGATTTATGGCGTCTTATGCGTAGCGCAAGCGATAAATATTCTTACGGTGATGCGGCACAGTCTAAAAACGGAGTTTGGACTGTTTTTTCAACCGTAGATTTATATTTTAAGATATATACCGTTCCTTTGAATTTACAATGTTCTTCCGAATCTACCATCAAGACATACGGTAATTTTTCCTTAAGAACAGTAGCTGCAAAGACAAATAGCTTAAACGAAACATTGACAAAGACATTATCTACTCCATTGGATTGGACTGATGTTCAGGCAATCAGGCTGGATATCAGGGCAAGCAGGACGGGGAGCAATATCAAAATCAGTTTTCACGACTCCGGCGGGGAAACCATAGAACATACCCCCAATATATTGATAGCCGATGATTGGCAACAGGAAATCATAGATATATCAGAGGTCGCCAATACAGATAAAAGCTCTATTGATAGCATTATAATCACGATTACTAATTCCGACGAGGAAAACATAATCTATTTGGATAATATATTCACTCTTCCCGTCATAAAAGAAATTGAGATAATCGGGATGACGGAATTAAACGATAATAAATATATCATTTCCGAAGTCACGGGAACGGATTTTTGTTTACGGGATTTATACGGAAACTCCGTTGATGGAACCGAATACACCGCTTATGACACCGGCGGAGAGGTCAGAAAATGTGTAAATGAAGTATCTGGACTGGAGCATCTTATCTTACAAAATGTCCAGGTATTCGCTGACGGGGAATACCACCCGGACAGGACAGTATCGGCTGACGGGAAAGTAACCCTAAACGGCTATTACGCCCAAACATCAATCGGACTGGGATATACTGCAAGGTTAAAGACCAATGATTTGGAGGGGATTCCGGGCGGGGTAACTTCGCAGGGCAGGACAAAAAGGGTTACCGAGATAAAAGCCAATCTCTATAAAAGCCTGGATTTTAAGGCAGGCACGGACTTAAAGAAAGACAGCATAAGCGTCAGGGATGTCGCTCTTCCCGCAAGTCAAAAAACTCCCTTATTCACCGGCATCAAAAAAATCCCCTTCCCTTCCGGCTGGGACACCAAGAAACAGGTAATCATAGAGCAGGAGAAATGCCTTCCCTTGCATATTCTTTCCATTGTCGCTGAAATGGAGGTCAACTGATGCAAATAAACGCTTTTGATAAATATATAAACGCTGATTTCAGCAGCGCGGGGAATATAAACGCTCCCGCTGCGTCCACGCAGGCAGGCAGCGCGGGAATGGGGACTGTCGCTTCCGGCGTAATCAGCGGGCTATCCGACATCGCCACCGGCTTTATCAATGCCAGCCGGATAAGGAATACCTATAAATTCAATACCAAGATGGCTGAATTGCAGGCTGATTTTAACGCGCGGATGGCGCAGTTGCAGGGAAGAATGGTGCGCCTGGCTGCCGATGTCGAAATAAAAAATATCCGGCAAAAAGCCGAATCGCTATATAGCGAACAACGCGCGGGATATGCAAAAGCAGGCGTTAAGATGACCGGCAGCCCCGCCCAGGTGATGATGGATAGTTTAAGGGAGGCGGAACTTGATGTTATCTATACGGATATTTCCGCTACTTATAATGTGGGGCTTACCGAAACGCAGGCGGGTATTTATAGAACACAGGCGCAGGTCCAGGGGGCAATTTATGGGATGCAGGGGAAGTCAGCGCAATATGACGCCTTACAAAATGCACTTAAAAGTATTCTTAATATGGGTGTAAAAAAATACGCGAGGGGCTAAGATGCCGAAGATTCCGCAGGCTACAAATCAGACGGGTATAAATGTAGGCGCAACGCCGAGGATGGATGCTCCGGAAATTGGTCTTGGCGCGGCAAAGAAGTCAGAACAGGCGCAAAGCGAAGTTGTCCAGGCGATCGCCCAGGCCGAAGATGTCTTAGTTAAGGTCAGGGATTTCAGGCAGACTACGGAGGCGCAGAATTACGCTCTTGAAAGATTAAGTTCCATAAAATCGGCGGCAGACCAGGATATTGATTTTGATTCTTCTAAATACGAGACCGAGATTGATAAAGTAGGCCAGGAGGCGGCAAAAACCCTTACCGGTCAGCTTGCCAGGGAAGAATTTATGGCTAATTTCCAACGGCAGGCGACTGCGGTCAAGTGGGGGATAAGGAATGATTTTAGGGCGAGGGAGTTGCAGTCCATAGACGCTTCCATAGGTTATCAGGGCCAGCAGATTATAGACAATTATGGCGGGATGAATGACGCCGAGAAGATGGCCAGCATAGCCAATTACCGCAGGTCTCTGGAAAATGCCGTCAAAATAGGGCTATACAACAGCGCGACTGCGGAGGCGAAGTATGCGAAATTTCAGAAAGATATAATAAAAGGAAGCGTTGATTACGGCATCCTTAATAACCCGCAGGAAACCTTAGCTGAATTACAGAAAGGGAATGATGGGGCATACCCAGGGTTGACGCAATCTGAACGAATAGATTTCATAAAAGAGGCGGAAACAAGGATTGAGAAACTTAATAATCAGCAGAAAGAGGCAATCGCTATTGCCAGAAATCAGAGGGAAAGCGAGCTTGTAGATGCCAAGATTGCGGGAACACTTACCGTTCCGATGGTGAAAAAAGAACGGGAACTGGAGAATATCAGCACACAATTTGCGGATAGTATGATTAAGGCACTGGAGAGGCCGAAGAAAAAGACTGTTAATACTACTTTTAATAATCTTGCTTTAGATATATTAAATCCCGATAAAAAAGAAAAAGATATAAGAAATGATTTATTAAATAAAAATGCTATTGGGGAACTTAATGACCAAGATTATCAGATTTTAAATACTTTTTTCCGAGGAATAACAAAAGAAACAATTGATAAAGCAATGCCTCAAAAAACTTGGTTACAACGCCTATTCAATAACGGTAAAGATAAAGGGTTAAGACAGGAAATTATTACCCAGATGTTCAAACAATATATGCAGAAAATATCGCAAGGTGATGACCCTGGAAAAGCAGTAACTGATATTATCACCTTACATTTAGATAATCATTTAGCAGAACAAGCCAAATATCCTAATAGGCAATATGCAATTAATCAAGAAACTCAACAGCGGATTTATTCAGATGATAATGGTGTAACTTGGCGCGATGAAAAAACAGGAGAACTGATTAAATGATTAGAGCGCAGAAGGGCATAAACTTAAGTTTCGGTCAAGCCTGCGCAGAACTAAAAAGACAGGCAACGTCCTTTTCTGGCGACTACACTGACGACCTGCGACTGGAAAGCAGTATCTTGTCTAAAGTCTTTTAGTTATAACTGTTTTTATTGATAATTAAATTACTCTTTCTGGAGTGGGGGTAGGGTTTCCAGAAAGAAAAGAAAGTCGCCCCCTACCCCCGAAAAGAAAAGAAAGAGGTTTTAAGTGCCTTTACCAACAGGATTTATAGAAGAGGGTCAAGCAAAAATGGCATCGGGTGCACTATCGGATTTAATAGGAGATAATTTGCCTTCTGGTTTTGTATCGGAGGGAAAAACTATTCCTGAATTTAGACAAGCACCAAAAGAAAACTTATTTGACAAGGTGATAAGTTTCTTTAAAGACCCAGAAAGAAATATTGCCAAAGCGCAGAACATTTACGCTTTATCAGAGGTTACGGGACTACCTTTACACGAAGTTAATAAAAACTATGAAATTTTAAGGCGTTCATCAAAGGTTACTGGTATTACTTCCGATTTAGACAATAAGGAATATATGCAAATGGTAATGCTGCCGGGTGTGGCAGTTGGAGTGGTAACAAACCCCATAGGCACGGCCGCGGGATTAGTTGCCTTTGGTGCATTAAATAAAGCAATACCTACGGATAAACTCATAAATCACTTGGAAGAGCAGGGTATAAGCGACGAATTAACTACGACCATAGAATTAGTTGATTTTATCGGGAAGGCGATGATTGTCGGAGGTATATTCCACAAGGCCCCAAAGGTGGCTGAAAGATTTTTAAAACAGAAGATTACCAATTATAAGATGCCAGAAACTATTAGTTTATCGCCAGCGCAAGTAAGAGATATTTACCAAACGGGGACTTTAACTACTCCTGAACAACAATCTCTATTCGCTTCTCTGGAATTGAATAGTTATGATTTACGCGGTGCGTTGGAACACGGAGTAAACATCAATATCCCCGCAGAAAAGATTATAAGCATAGTTGATAAACCTTTTTGGGCAAAAATAAAAAGTTTATTTGGGGCAACATTAGAAAATAAGATTACTATGCTTCCCGTAGAAAAACCAACAAAAGCGCCAGCGGGACTAATTGAGGGGAAATCCCCTAAAATTATAACTCCCAAAATTATTGATAATCCCGTGCAAAAGGTCATCACTGCTCTTAAGGAAGCAAAATCAGTCCGAGGGACACAGGAAACTTTGTATGCCAAAGGCCGGGCGCAGAAATTCGCCAAGATGCATGCAGTGGGCGAAAAGGTAAGGGGCGAAAAAGGATTTTATGCACAACTTGGTGCCCTAAAAGGCGAATTGCCAAGAGCAGAATTTGAGGCAATCCGTAGTAAACTTACCCAAGAAGATATTGATAGTCTTTTTAATATGGTAAAGGATAGTCCAAAAATAGGCGAATGGGAAAAGCTGGCAGCCAGGGAAGGACTTGTCAAATTATTCGGCGAATATGGCGGGAAAGTGCCGACGGAAAATGAAATCACCCTGCTTAATGAAGTATTCGGTAAAGAATTTACCCAAGCAGTTTTGGATAAGAAATCTTTATTTGATAGATTAAAAGAAGTGGGATTACAACTCGCCAATATCCCGCGTTCTCTTATGTCCTCTTTTGATTTATCTGCGCCAATGCGACAGGGCATATTTTTAATCGGGAAACCTAAACAATTCTGGGGAAGTTTCAAAAAAATGTTTGGAGCATTTAAAAGCGAAAATGCTTATAAGGGTATTCAAGATGCGATTATAACTCACCCCAATTATCAGCTTGCCAGGGATAGCCGACTTGCCCTTACCGAGATGGATGTTTTAATGACCCAAAGAGAAGAGGCATTTATGTCTAATTGGGCTGAAAAAATACCAGTTTTGGGTATGGGAGTGCGAGCATCCGGTCGGGCTTATGTAGGATTTCTTAATAAATTGCGTTTTGATACTTTTGCGGATTTAGTCAATAAGGCAGACGCAATAGGATTAAACCCAGGAGAAAATAGGGATTTATCAAAAGCCATTGCCGATTTTGTCAATAACGCCACGGGGAGAGGAACACTCCCGGGGAGTTTGCAGAAATCGGCAGTTACTCTTAATACGATTTTCTTTTCTCCACGTCTTTTGATGTCAAGACTAAATCTGCTTAATCCTATTTATTATATCAGGCAAGAACCTTTTGTGAGAAAAGAAGCCCTTAAATCTTTGTTTGCTTTTGTAGGTTTTGGGATAACGATTTTAACCTTAATGAAAATGGCTGGGGCAGAGGTGGGGAGTGATCCCCGTAGTTCTGATTTTGGAAAAATTAAAATAGGCAATACCCGAATTGATATGTGGGGTGGATTTCAACCATTCGTAAGAGTGGCAGCACAGATAACCACAGGTAAATATATTAGTTCTACCACAGGTAAGGAAATGACACTCGGTGAGGGGTATCGCCCCCTAACTCGTGCTGATATAGTTCAACATTTCCTTGAAGGAAAAGAAGCCCCCGTTCCTTCATTTATTACGGCTTTAATGAAGGGCAAGGATATAACCGGAGAAAACATCAGTGTTTCCAAGGAAATAGGATTACGATTTATACCAATGGTTATGCAGGATATGTATGATTTGATACAGGAAAGCCCGGGTTTATTGCCGATTAGTATATTAGGAATATTTGGGGTAGGAATACAGACTTATAAAGAGAAAACTCGTTTTTAATTAGAAACGAGAACTCGAGGAATTTATATAATTTATTATCATAAGAAAAAATAAGGAAAAAATAGGAACCATAATAAAATAAAATTTTATAATCTTCTTAATTTTTATATCTGGAATAACATTGCGAATAAAAATAAAAAATATAGGAACTATCAGAATTGAAGCTAAAGAAAATAATATCAATGAATAAAAATAATTTAAAAATATTTCTTTTAATTCATCTATGGATGGTAATTTAATTATATGCTGGAGTAACCAAATGATACCTAAAATCAAGGCAAGTTTAATCAAAAAGTCTTTACCCCAGATTTTCTGTAACAAGAGTTTAATCTTCATCTCTCAACATCAAGGGGGTTATTATACATTAAGTAAAGCACATTTTTATTAATTTGTCAACTAAAAAAAGGGAGGCAATATGTTCAAGAAATTAACCTTAGCTTTATTGGCTTGCCTGTTTATAGCAAGCCAGGCCATAGCAGGGCAGGTAGTAAATACCCTGATCGCCACCACCACCTTTAACGCCGTTACGACAAGCGCAACGGGCGCAACCTATATCGGCGACTGCAAAAAAGTGGCATTTTTCGTGAATTATGACGAGACGGAGGTGGGCGCATCTATCTCGGCGGCAGTAACTGTCCAGGTGTCCTGGGATAACTCCACCTGGCTTTCCGCTTCATTTTTCGACTATGCGGGGGGGACGACTTTGCAGGCCAGCGAGACAATAAGTTCAGACGGTAACTATTACTTCTGGTTCAATCCCGACCTGACCGTTCCTTATGTAAAAGTTACCCTGACTGCCACAAATACAGACGCGGACGATTTATTAACAATGTATTGCAAGATAGTAAAACTACAATAAAAGGAGGAAGAAAATGTTGCAGGAATTGATGCAGAAACTCCAGGAAGCGGTAGGAGCGGCAAACTCGGCGAACATACAGTTATTAAGGAAAGAGACTAACTTAAACGAAAAGGAAAATGCCCTGGCGCAGAGGGAAGCGGTCTTGGATAAAAAAGCTGTTGAACTCCAGGACAGGGAAGCCAAGGTGGAGACGATTGAGAATATCTCCGCATACCGCAGGCAAACCGAAGAAATAGCCAAAAAGAACGCCTCGGAAAGAACCCTGCTTGACGAAAAACAGGAACAATTCAGCAAGAGGGTAGCCCAGGAAAACAGGGAGATAGCGAGCCAGAAATCAGCCAACGAAGCAGAGGCCAAAAGGCTTGCCGAATTATCCGCTAAAATTGAGGCGGATAAACTGCGCTATAAAGAACAGGTATTAAAAGAGCTGGCAATCACAATCAATGTCCCGCCAGCAGTTAAATAATGCGGCCATTTTTTGACTATAAATTCCAGTTTCATAATGTCGGGGCGCACGGCCTTGATTTTGAGCCTTCGGATGAGGATACTGCGGGGGCTGTCAGGTATTATGGGTTTTTAAGCTATTGCGGCGCCTGGATTATAATGGCGATAGATACCACTACCCCGACGGCTATGACTTACAGGTATTATGCCGGTAAATCGGGGTATTCGGTTTATTGGGCTGGCCGCGCGGATTTGCCCTATGTAACCTATGACCAACTCTCAACGCTTTTAGATTAAGGAGCAGTTATGCCTGAAATAATTGATTATTTATACCAGTTTCACGATAAGGGCGGGCATCAGGTAACTTTTTTTATCATCAGCAGGGAAAGCGGCGCGACCTCTTATTACCAGTATATGTCTAATGACGGCTACTGGTATATGATGAAAGAAGTCAGGACTGATAATATCGTTGTTACTACTTATACCCGGCCAGTCAGCATAGAAACAATGACTGCCGCCCTGGGGTGGACAGGACGCGCAGACCTGACTTACAATACGCCCGATGAAGTGTTCGGAGAGGAATAATGAAAAAACTGACCTGCTTGCTGTTCTTGCTTTTTCTTGCCTCGTATGCTTTTGCCGGAGATACAATCAATCCGCATACTGGGGAATTGCAGAAAATTACTGATTGGCAGACCGAGGACGGGAATACCAAAGTCTATGCCCCGGAGATTATCAAGGTAACTAACGGCACGCTGACCGATAATGAAGACGGCACGGCGAGCCTTAGTATCAGCGGTGGGGCAGAAACTGACCCCGTAGTCAAGGCCATAAACGGCATTGTAAAATCAAACGGCTCTGCTATAAGTGCCGCCGAAGCTGATACCGATTATCTTACTCCCACTACCGCATCAACTACCTATGCGCCTATCGGGGCTAAATATATCGTCCAGCAAGCCGACGGCTCTCTTACTAACGAACAGGCATTGGGGGCATTGGCAACCGGCATAGTAAAGAATACTACCACGACAGGGGTATTGTCTATTGCTACCGACGGCACTGATTATCTTGCCCCCACAAGGATAGACGACACCAAGGGTAACGGCGATACCGGATATACTTGGAGTGCTGACAAAAATTATGACCAGTTAGCACTGAAATCCCCCATTGATAATCCTACATTTACCACAGCAATTACTACTCCCAAAGTTATCGGCTCTGGCGGCGCATTGGAATTAGAAGACAGCGCGGCATTAAATATTGATGTCCCTGGCACTGCGATAAACTTCGCCAATGCCACAAAGCCGGTCAAGTCAATATATCTTTCTGCGGCTGGCGCAGTATTACCGACTTCCTCTTATGCGGAAATTCAGGACTTCGCAGGCACTAACTTTACTTACCGCGTCCTGGCTTTTGACCAGTCGGCTGATGAGAAATGTTTCTGGCATTTCCCTATTCCCGATAATTTTACAGGCACGACCGTAACTATCACGGCTTACTGGACGGCTAATTCCGGAACAAACACGCGAGGGGTATCTTGGAAATTTGACAGTGGAGGTTTTGCAGATGATGAAGCGTTTAACACGGGCGCTTTGGGGGGGACGGAAATAGAGATTGAGGACGCAAAGATTGCTTCCGGCGATATGCACATAGCGACAAGCGGAGCATTTACCTGCGACTGGACGGCAGGGGACTATGCTGTGTTTTACTGCTATCGCGATGTTGACGCATATTCAGGCACAAATTTAGACGCCGACGCTTTATTGATAGGCGTAAAGATAGAATACACAATCTCGGAGCTGAGCCAATGAAAAAAATAATATTGCTTTTTATCTGCCTGTCGTTTTGCGGTATTGCTTTTGCCAGGACTTTAAGTGTAGAGCAAAAAAGGGAAATGAAACTAAGAGGGAAAAAACAGTCTTTGCAATTTCTCTTAAATAGAAAAGCTAAACTGGAGGCTGAACTTGAAAAGGTTAATGCGGCTATCGCTCGCCATAACGCTTGGATTACTGCTAACGACAAGTAGTTTCGGGGCGACGATATTACAGGATAATTTTGAGCACGGAACATTTGGGATTTGGGTAAAAGATACTGAAAACAATGGCACTATATCTATCAGCACAGATACCGCAAGTTCAGGTCAATATAGCATAAAGTTTAATACTACTGCGGCAGATGGGAGCTTAACAATAGGTCGGTATGAGACGGGTTCTTCCAACTATCCGATTCTTTACATAAGACTTAAGATTTATTTTACAAGCACATACTTGGGGAATATGACAAATGAAGAATGTTCTATAATTAATTCCTTTGATGAAGATTACTTGCAAAACTTACTAAGTGCCAGAGTAGAAGATGTTGGGGGGAGTAAAACATTTGTCGTCTATTATAATGATTATGGTGCTTCTCTTTCGGGTGCACTTCCATCTTCCGATACTTGGCATACTTACGAAATATATCTTTATCGCCACGCAACTGAAGGCAATATTTCTTTTTGGATAGATGGAGTTTTAGTGGATAGCGATACTGGAGTAGATACGGGAGATAATAATCCTGCTAATTTTTATTTTGGGATAGACTCTATTGGTGGTGATGATATCCAGGGAACAGTGTATATGGACGACATCGTCCTTGACAATTCCCGCTACATCGGCACAGGCTGGCGGGTGCAGGAAGGGTTGGCAGTGGGAAGCCCGTATCATTATTAGGAGAAATTATGAGAAAAATTATAATAATATTACTTTTTCTCCCCTTCCTTGCAGGCGCAAGCGATTTTGTGCGCAGATACCCTACCGATACGCCGGTTGCGGTAATTACTGCCGAAGATGACCCTCTTTCCTGGTCTACTACCGGCGACCAGTCCTCCCTCTCCGGCACGAAATCAGGGACATTTAATTTAGACACTTCCGGCACTCTCGGAGCAGGGGCGATAACGGGAACTTCCTTTGCTATCGGCTCAAATACTATCTCTGATTTCGGCGACTTAAAGGCGATAGAGGAATTGGCTGGGACCTCGGGGTTTCTCAAGAAAACCGCCGCCAATACTTGGGCTTTAGATACTGCTGCTTATGAGCCATCGCATAGTGAATATAACCTTACAGGGACAACGAATCAGGTCAATCTTTCCGCAGATGGGACTGGTGTTTTGCTGGGAAGGAATATTGTTCTTTCCTTACCGCAAAACATCCATACATCAGCCACGCCTATCTTTGGCTATCTTAATCTTATCACGCCAGGTTTATCCCTTATCAGCGGCGGTATGCGTATAAATGACTCCAGTGGAAGCACAGTTAGCGATGATTTTATCGTAGAAACCGACACACAAGAGTTTGCTTTTTTTATAGACAGCGGCGACGATACGGCGACTTTTAATATCCCCCTATTGTTAAGCAATAAAATCACCGCTTATAACAATACAAATACAGCGGGGGTGGGTATCGCCTATATCGTGAGCAATGTTTCGCTGGCCGCGCAGTCAGCGGCGATTAGTTCAACGAATTTTACCAACGCCAATGTAGCGGGGCAATATCGCATCAGCTATTACCTGGTAACTACGACAGCCGACGCGACGGCGGGGACGATTGCCTTGAATATCGCTTATACCGACGCAAGCCAGGCGCAGAATATCGCCAGCCCGACGATTAACCTGGCGACGCTGGGAAGCAAACAGCAGGAAGTTTTATATGTCCAGCTTGCTTCGGGTAATTTGGCTTATTCTACGACACTAACCGGAGCGGTGAACAATGCCCGCTATAACCTTTATATATCAGTAGAAAGGCTGGGGTAAAATGAAAATATCGCAGAAATGGCTGTTTATTTTTATCGCGTTAGGCATATTGGCGGGATTAGTCATTGTGAGGGAGAGCGTTGCTTCCTTTTATAGGGAGGGGGCATATTACAAGGGGAGATATTATTAAGGGGGGAATATGAAAAAGATTTTATTTTCAGCAATTATCTTGTTTATGTTTTTCTCGGTCTGTTACGCGGAAAAAGCGACATCTTATATCAATACCATCAGCAAGGAAGTAAAGATAAAAATTGATATCCCGATAAATGTTGAGGGTGTAATTAAATTTATTCCGGCGGTTCTGCACGCTGCTGGCATTGGAATTACAAATGAGCAACCACCCGGCACAAGAAGCCTGATGTTTATCAAGAAATGCGTAACGCCGGAAAACTGCTCGGAATGGAATGAGGATTTGACTACCGAGCAAAAGGCATTGCTTTCAACGGATTATACCGACCCCGATGATGCCAAGGAATTTTTCGGGAGCGGGTTAGCCAAGGAAGGTTATAAGAAAATTGAAAAAGAGGGTATTGATGTGGACATAGACGAATAATGAAAAAGCTGTTTTTCCTTATCCCCATACTCGGCTTAATCGGATGCCTGACGCTGGCTAACAGCGATACCATAAAACTAATAGCATCCCGCACTTCGGGGGTATATCACCTGGAGGCCTGCCGTTACGCAAGGCAGATTATCACTTATGATACCGAGCGCAGGCAGAGGATTTCCGAGAACGCAAGGGTAAATATAGACGCAGTGCCAAGGCATTATAAAACCTATAACACGCCCGAAGAGGCGATACTTGACGGCAAGAGGCCGTGCAGGATTTGTAAGCCGCCGATAGACAGCAAGGGCAATAAACTATGGCATAAGGAGAAGAAATAATGTTAACTGAACGGCGCAACGATGTTGGAATGAAGATAGGTTATTTTGTTTTGACTGCCATAATTGCGGGGATGCTTTCCATATTCTTTTGGGGGACATTCAATAAGGCAGAACAGGCTCTGGCATTGGGTAATGAGAATACAAGAAATATCTCCGTTATGCAGGAGTGCATCAGGGGAATAAACAAGAGCCTTGAAAAAATAGAAATCAATGTTGAGAAGATAGTAAGGCAAATGCCATAGTAGATAATTTATTTTTAAGAAAATGAATAATTTTATAAAATGTTATGCCCTTGCGGAAGAATGGTATTAAGAAAACGCCAGATGAAGGAACATGGCGGGCGCGATATGTGCGATTTATGCGAGAGGGAACACGCGGATAAATTTCACGAACAATTTGACATAAAGGAAGGTGGTGAGCAATGAATATAAACTGGCAGGGAATATTTGCTTTTCTGGTGGTGGTTTGGCTTTGGGTAAAACGGATAATTTCTGAACTTGAGAAGATTATTGAACCTTTGGCCGAAAAAGCAGAAAAATATGCCCAGGATGGATTAATTGACAAGGCAGACCGGCACGCATTGGTGACAGAAGCCATTACGCTTCTTGAACATCGCAAAATAATAAAACTCAATCCGATAAGTCGATTTTTGGTTACTTTTGTCATCAAGAAAGTCGCCGCCAAGTTACCGGATTTTAAGGTTGAAAAAGAGGCTGGAAATGTCATTTCGCAACTGGCTAAGAAGTCGTAATTGGATATTAAAGTTCAAGATAAAATGGCCTGGGGAAGATAGGTTGAATAATTTACCGCTAAAAGAGAAGAAGAAAGAAACGCCATTTCGGAAATGGCTAAATAAAGGAGGATAAAATGGGCGTGATTAGTGCCATCAAGAGATTTTTCCAGGGAATTTTTGACAAGATAGGAGCACTTATAGGCAGATTGCTGGAATTAGCAAAACCATTCCTGAAAGAAACTCTAAGCAAGACGGCGCAAGATGTCTGGGCATCTACTCAAGATTTATTTATGGAGGCAGTAAAATATGTTGCCGAAAAAGGATTTCCCGATGACGAAGCTAAGCGAAAAGCCTTCAAGGAATATATGGAAGGCAGGGCAAAATATGAGATAAAACAGCTAAAAGATTCCGAGTTCAACCTGCTTCGGGAGATGGCTCTTGCAATTTGGAAAGTAGCTATGCAGAAACAATGAGCCTTAAGCAAGCCCTTTACCGGCTTGGCAAGAGCTTCGTCCGGCTTGAATTTCACGAAAGCGATGTAGCCAAATTTGAAAAGAAAGAGCGCGCTATGGTGAAGAGGTTGATTAAGAGGATATTTATAGAACATAAATGATTGAATTACTCGCCTGGATTATCGTAATCGTTGTGTTCGTATCGCTCTATTTATGCCTATTTTTCAGGAGAGGTTAGCTTGGAAGTAAAGAAAGCGATAGTAATAAACGACCAGCACATACCTTACCAAGACAATAAAATCACTGATTTACTCTATCGCTTTATTGACGATTTCAAGCCGGACATAATTGACATCCTGGGAGACATTACCGACTTCTGGCAGATTTCCGAATTTGACAAAGACCCCAAGCGCAAGAACACCCTGCAAAAAGACATAGACGAGACCCACGCCCACCTTAAAGACCTGCGCAGTATCGTCCCTAATGCCGAAATAGAACTTCACGCCGGAAACCACCTGGACAGGATGCGCAAGTATATCTGGCGACACGCCGAGGCCCTGGAATGTATCAGGAGCCTGAACCTTGAATTCCTGCTCGGGCTGGATAAATTGAATATCTCCTTCATCAAGGAGGCCGAGGGCTACCGGCAGAGGGGGAAGTTAATCCTTACCCACGGAACGGTTGTCAGTCAGGACAGCGGGATGACCGCCCGCAGGATGCTCAAAAAATACGGGCTTTCGGTAATTCACGGTCATACGCACAGGGGCGGGTCTAATTACATCACCGACTTATTAGGCATAAGGGGGGCCTGGGAGAACTTCTGCTTATGCCGGATGGATTTAGCAAGGGAATGGCGAATGGGGGTGGCGAATTGGCAGCAGGGATTTAGCTATATCTATTATTATCCCGACCGCTTCGAAGTCCACCAATGCCCCATAATCAAGGGGAAATTTACCGCTCTCGGCAAGGAGTATAAATAGTGTTCAACCCATGAACAAATCCGCCTATATAGAAGAAGTTGGAAATACAAACAGGTCAATAACTTACAAAAAGGACACCTGCGGCTCAATTTATATTATTGTCGCATATAGGGAAGAGGAGCCGGAAAGGGTGGATTATATCAGGATAATCGCCTCTACAAAGCCCGGGGCTTGTGCCGCCAGCTTCCTGGAAGCCCTGGCAGATACATTGACTTTCAGTATCCGGCGCATCAGGAACGAATACGAGGCCAGGGCAATCGTCAAGAACTTGCGTTTCCATAAGTGCCTGAACTGCCCCGCCAATAAAGACCATATTACGAGTTGCTCCGATGCCATTGGGCAGGTATTAGAAAAGGTATTAAAAATCAATGAACCGAAAGCCCTGTGAACTCTGCGGAGAGAAACGGCCGGTCAAGCTATATCTGATTAAGATTAACGGAGAATATAAATATGGCTGCGAAGCGTGCCAAAAGAAGAACAAGGACAAGGCGATATTCCCCGCCGCTTGACTGTTACGGCATAGGTCCATTAAAAGCTCGGCAGTATATAGGTAAGATAAGTTTTTCCCCGGAGCCGGAAATGAAGGCATTGGGCGATTTAGGAAAAATATGAAGTGTGTTGACTGCTCTGATTTCGTGGATAACCTCTGCCAGAAAGCCCAGCTCGGCAAGATAAGCGAGGTTGAGGAAACCACCTGCTTATTGAAGATGCAGATTTCGGTATTGCGCAGCATCTGGGAAGAACTCGTTGACTTAAACGCCAATTTTACGGACGGAGAGGACTGGAAAAAATGAAATCCCAAAACGAAACATCCGACCCCGCCGTTCTCAAGCGCTATAATCCCCGCGCGAAGATGACCCCCGAAAATGAACGGGGCTTATGCCCCTACTGCAACAAGCCCAAGAAAAGGATGGGGAAGATGTTTGTATGCACCTGCACCGGAAAACAGATTTATACTCCGAACGGCCTATCCGTTAAGAAACACCTTAAATTTACCCCCTGACAGTCCCCTGATTTCCTGAAAATGACACCCATTTATTTGCTTGACAGAGTTTTACCCGTTATATAAAATCAATAAAAGAAGGAGAGAGGTTGCCAAAGAAAAACCGTCGTCTTTCTTGCCGGATTGATAATTGCTTGCACGAAATTGTCAAAAAGTTCTGCCAAGATGTCCGCAACGAAACAAAATATTGCTTTATTTCCGATGCCGAAGCCATCCGCAATTATCTTAAAATCATTGAAAGGACGACAGAATACCGTCGGGCGCTTAACAAAGTCAGCCAAGCCGTGCGTTTATTAAAAGCAACGCAGATAGCAGAGGCGAAAAAAAGAGCTTGACAAAGTTGTGTGTGTGTGATATACTTCTTAATATAAGGAGGTTATATGAAACCTGTTTGTCCGAATTGCGGAAGTAGCAACATTCTGTATAGGTTAAAAAGCAATTCCTTTTTATGCCGCAGGTGCGGTCATAAGTGGCCTAAAAAATCAAAAGAATAAAAAAAAGACTAATTTGCGCCATCAGTGTAAAGAGATTAAAAATTAAGGAGAGAAAATGATTTTATTATGGATTAGCAGTTGTGTTCTCTGTGTGTTGATAGGAGTTGTTATTGCGAGCGTTTCGGCAGCCACTCGCATTGCTGAATTAAAGGCGGAAATAAACCATCTTAAACGAACAATTTTAAGCGAAAGAGAGAAAAGGCAATAAGGGGTCGGAAAGCCGGAGGTAGAGAAAGGAAGGATAATGGAAGGACAAATTGTAGTAATTAACGGAAAGGCGCGCAAGGCGCATAAGAAATTCGGCAAAGAGTATATCCGGTGTTTCGTGGATTTAGAGGCAGGCGTGGTTGACCACTTTGATAAAAAGTGCGATTATTTCGGGAAGCCCCGCAGTGCTATGATTAGAGACCTAATCCAGGAATTCAATTATTCTTGCGGCTGGCCCGGACAGGACAGGGTCAGGGATGCCGGTAGCCTTTATGAGCAGAGGGCGAAATTCCACATCAAGGACGCCATAAAGAAAACCATTAAAAGTGAGTTCCCGTGGATATTCAGTGAAAATTAGGAGTTAAGAATGAGGTTGAATAAACGGGTAAAATTTGCTGAAGATAAAAGATGTTATATAGAATATATTAGAAAAAATGGAAGAATTGACAGAAAATTTGGTAGGATTTTGATATGTAGAGAATGTGGAAATAAATTCTTTGCAGAAGAAGCTACGATAAGAAAGGGATTGGGATTTTGTTGTTCTTATATATGTGGACACAAAATCAGACAACTTAATTTTGAGAATGCTAAAATAAAACATATGGGGTATTTTGTTAGAAAGAAACTTAATTATAAAAATCCTACTGTATCAGGTTATATCAGGGAACACCGCCTCATTATGGAAAAGCATCTTGGGAGGATTTTGACAAAAGATGAAATTGTTCATCATATAAACGGAATTAGAGACGATAACCGCTTAGAAAATCTTCAACTATTAACTAGAAGTGGACACAATATAATCCATAATAAAGGAAATCAGTATGCTAGAAAAAAATGATATTCAGCGAGAATTAGAATACTTGCGCCAATTAAAAATCAGGTATGGCAGCCATTATGTCCGTAAATACTTCGGGTTCAGCTTTAAGGAAATCGGGGAAAAAATCGGGCTTAACAAAATACAGATGTCTAATGTGATTACAGGCAAGCGCAAATTGCAGGGGATACAGATAGACAGGCTAAAGAACGCTTTTCTGGATATGAATATTGAGGCAAAGACAAAAGATTTCAAGGAGACACCGGCACAGCTCGCCAGAAAGGGGCTTTGGAGGGCGGGGGTAAGATGAAAAGAAAATGCTTGACAAAACGGGTTTTATTTGGTATAAAAATAGATACTATGAGGATAACCTCATTTTTTAATCCTTTCCGTCGTAACTTCCGAGAATGTGTAGATACTAACTCCCGGAAAAGCCAACTAAACAGCAATTTTTTTATTCCCGCGGTTGTATTTTTTGCAACTGCGGGTTTTTTATTTATAAACCGGAACTCAAATATTTTTTGGCGATGAGTAAATCAAGAAATGATTGGCTGACGCCCCAAATGAGATTATATGTAGCCAAATCAATTACTGATGGCGGCAGGGAAATCAAATGCGAAAAGTGCGGTTCTTATGAGGGCCTTGAATTCCACCATAAGAAATATTCTCCGCAAAAGATATACATTAAGGACATTAGAATTCTCTGCCATAAATGCCATAGAAATTCAAGCAGGCAATTCAGTAAACTTTCAACAATTTTTAGCAGAGGCAAGCGGTATTGCGTAGGGTCTAATTTCAAGTTTGCCTATTAAGGAGAAGATATGCAAAGACAGCCAGCCGTAATGGACAATATTTTAGCCCCGGTTAAGTCCGCAGTCTTGAAAAGGTCTGCGGATTTTCTGTTTCCGCGAGGTTACAGGCTGGCTGCACCGGGGCGTTTTATTTTCTCTTATGTCTCGTAATTGGATGAAAAACTTTAAGATTTCCCGCACTCCACAGGCAGACAGGGATTATTACGGGCTGATAAGAGAGAAAAGGAGGAGGAGGAGGAAATGAATTATCATAAATATCCTATAAGAATTTGTAGGACTATGCACGATTGCGAAATTTGTCATCAAGAGATTAGACTTGGTGAAGAATATTATGATGGTGGATATAAGCGCAGGGCACACAAAAGTTGTATAGACGGAGAAAAGGAATAGGAGGCCTAAATGAAATTTCAGGTAGGGGATAGGGTAGAGATAATTGATAAGAACGATAGGGATTATGGAAAACAGGGAGTAATTAAAATTATTGATAGGAGCTGGGTTTATCTATTCGGCTTGAAATTAGATAAGCCCTCTAATTATTTTCTTTCTGGCGATGGGGATTGGATAGATTTCCCCAAAGAATACCAATCAATAGTCAAGCCAGACCAACTCAAACTCATTTCACGGAAAGGAGAAACTATGTCCGAATATGACGAAATCAAGGTAAGGATAGACAATATCACCGGCGAGACGAGCATAAAAGAGGTGGATGATATATTGGAAAGAATGTATGACTATAAAAATTCAAAAAACGATATGAACCTTTATTTTATTGCGATTCCAGCTTGGAAGGTAGAAGGCGATAGCATAAAAATTATTCATATGGGTAACATACAGGCATCGTTTATCTTCAATACCCAATGCCAAAAACTCATCGCCCTTAAATCCGCCCTTACTTGGCTGTTAAATCACTCCGACATTAAGAAAGATGGCCGCCAGGAAAAGATAGCGGAACTGGAAAGGCGACAGGCAGAATTACAGAAAGAAATTGAGGAGTTAAAAAAATAACCTATGCCTAATCCCCTCACTGACGCTTATGAAAGGTTGGTAAAAATGGAGAATGGCAAGCTTATCAAGAATTGGCAGCGCAAGGAAGCTGACGATAGTATGCGCAGGGCAAGGTTAATCCCCTGGCTTGTGATAGCGGGCTTTCTCTTCTTTATGGTAATTCTTTTTATAGCTACGGCAAGGGGGGAGGAATACACCGACGAGCAGATAGTCCGTGCCATCTTTTTGGCAGAGGGCGGTTATAAGGTGCAGTATCTTTATGGCATCAGGTCGGTAAAATATAGCGATATAAACGAAGCCAGGCGCATCTGCTTCAATACTGTCCGTAATAACCGCAGGCGTTATGCCGATTATGGATATAAGAAATATAAGACTTATCTTGAGTTTTTGGCGAGCAGATACTGTCCTATCGGTTGCGACAACGACAGTGGGACAAATAAATACTGGCTGCGGAATGTTAAATACTTTTTAGCGAAGGGAAAATGAAAGTTTTACAACAAATTTTTATACATAACTTGCCTATCATAGCAGTTCATAAAATTGAAAAGATATTTTTATTATTTACTGCTGACGGAATTTATGCATATGGCGATGAAAAAGAAATTACAAAATTTCAAAACTATCATTTATCCCAAACTAAAAAGGGAGAGGCAGGAAAGGGAGAGGAATAGAAAAGAGGTGAATAATGAAAGAGAAATATCCGGAGATAGATTGGATAATCAGGCGGACGAACTGGAATTGAAAGGAGATTAAAATGTGTAAATATGCGAGTTTTTTTCATTTGCCCTCAACAGGTGAAGTAAAAGTTGCTGTTTTAGACAGCCACGGAGAGACAGAAAAGAAATTAAACCTTGACCCTAAAATCTGGCGGGAAGGGCATTATACTCCCGACGGAAATATTGAACTGCGCTTTGCCGATGACGACAGGGTAGATAGAGTTGAATATAAAACTGCTTTTGAAAATAGATTTCCCAATTTTAAGACTTTTATGAAATGGGCAAACAAACAAGATGTTACCGTCGGTGGCTCGCTTTACCTCAACGGTTTGACCTCAGCCAAAGACCTGGTGCTGCCCAAGACTATCGGTGGCTGGCTTTACCTCAGCGGTTTGACCTCAGCCAAAGACCTGGTGCTGCCCAAGACTATCGGTGGCTCGCTTTACCTC
>JBAZEP010000012.1:0-44264 GCA_041653835.1 Candidatus Omnitrophota bacterium | reverse complement strand
CTGGAGCCGCTGAAAGAAAAATGGCAGGCATTTGGCTGGGAGGTCATAGAGATAGACGGCCATAACATCAAGGAAGTGGTGGACGCTTATGATAAAGCGGAGACAATAAAAGGCAAGCCGAGCATGGTACTCGCGAATACCGTGAAAGGCAAGGGTGTGTCATTCTTCGAAAACAAGAATAAATATCACGGCGTCGCGCCCAATAAGGATGAACTGGAAAAGGCGATAAAAGAATTGGAAACGGAGATATAAATGGATATAAAGATGAAGGCTACCAGGGACGGGTTTGGTGAAGGGCTCGTCGAACTCGGCGGAAAGAGAGACGACATAGTCGTGCTCTCCGCGGACCTCACGGAATCCACGCGCGCCGCGTGGTTCAAAGAAAAATTCCCGGAAAGATTTTTTTCCATGGGAGTGAGCGAACAGGATATGATAGGGACGGCCGCGGGCCTCGCGTTGTCCGGCAAGACAGCCTTCGCGTGCACGTTCGGCGCGTTTGCCGCGGGAAGGGCATGGGACCAGGTGCGGATATCTCTCGCGTATATGAAAACAAACGTAAAACTCGTGGGCACCCACGGAGGCATCTCTGTAGGTGAGGATGGCCCGACCCATCAGGCGAATGAAGAGATCGCGCTCATGAGGATACTCCCTAACATGACCGTCATAGTGCCTTGTGACGCGCTGGAGGCGAAAAAAGCGACCATTGCCAGCGCCTCTCACGCGGGCCCTGTCTATCTCAGGCTCGGCAGGAGCGGCGTACCTCTCATAACCAAAGAAGAGGATGTTTTCCGCATAGGAAAGGCGAATTTATTGAAGGACGGCAAAGACGTTACTATTATAGCGTGCGGCGTGGAGGTGTATGAGGCATTGCGCGCGGCAGACAGCCTGGAAAAGGAAAATATTTCCGCCAGGGTCATAAATCTTCATACAGTCAAACCCATAGACAGGGATATTATAATAAAAGCGGCGAAAGAAACCGGCGCGGTAGTCACAGCCGAAGAACACACGATAGCCGGAGGCATGGGCAGCGCTGTCAGCGAGGTCCTGGCGCAAAATTGTCCTGTGCCCGTGGAGTTTATCGGCGTCAGGGACAGGTTCGGAGAGTCAGGTGACCCTAAAGAGCTGTTCAAATTATTCGGCCTTACGGCGGAGGATATTATAAAAGCTGTAAGAAAAGTGATCAGCAGAAAGGGTAAATAAGCTGACAGCTGAAAGCTGACAGCTGAAAGCTGGTTATGCGTTCAATCAAGGTATTTGCCCCCGCGAAGCTGAATCTTTATCTGGATGTCGTGGGGAAAAGACCGGACGGCTACCATAACATAGAAACGATTTTTGAAAAAATAGATCTAAAAGACGAAATAATAATAAAAGAAAAAGGCAAAGGTTTAAAAGTAAAGGCAACCCCCTCCATTTGCGGCCAGGGTAAAGAGAATATCGTATATAAAGCTATAAGCGCTCTTTTTGAAGAAGCAGGAGTTTATCCGAACTTGGATATAGCGATCAAAAAACGGATCCCGGTGTCAGCCGGTTTAGGCGGCGGCTCAAGCGATGCCGCTTCCGCGCTGAGGGCTGTAAACGATATTTTTAAGTTAGGGATACCCCGCAAAAAGCTTTTCTCCATAGCATGTGGCATAGGCAAAGACGTACCGTTCTTTATGACAGACTATGCCTTTGCCGCAGCCGAAGGGACAGGCGAGCGGCTGGAAAGAATAACCCTGGATAAAGATCTTTTCCATATATTGATAAAACCTCCTATCCCGCTTTCGACAAAGCTGATGTACGGCAGGATAGATAAATGCGGGTCTTCCGCGGGAAAACATTCCCTGGCAAGCGCGGTCGCCGCTCTCAGGAGCGGAAGCGCGGCGAAACTGGAAGAGAATTATTATAATATTTTTGAGAATGCCCTCGCGGGGGACAGCGTACATATAGACAGGGTAAAAACATTACTGGCGCTAAGCGGCTGCCGGTACAGCCTTTTATCCGGAAGCGGGCCTTCGGTTTTCTGCACCTTCGGGAATAAAAAAGACGCGGAGAGGGGTTTTAAAAAAATTCCGAAAGATAAAAATATGGAAGTTTTTTTAGTAAAGACATATAGGCGAGCGTAGATAAAGCCCCTCGTCCGCCATAGAGCTTTGGCGGGCTCGGGACGAATTTTGTGAAACAAAATTCGGAGGCATCTATGGAGATAACAGAGGTCAGGATTTTCGCGAAAGAAGGGGCCAATAACAAACTTAAAGCGTACGCGACCATAACCATCGATAATGTATTCGTGGTGCGCAATATAAAGATCATAGAAGGAAAGACAGGGCTTTTTATAGCGATGCCGTCGCGCAAGATAAAAGAAAATTGCCCAAGATGCAGCCATAAAAACGCGGTCCGCAGTAAATTCTGCAATGAATGCGGGACACAACTGCCTGTCCAGGCGCATCCTGCTTCTTCCGCCCCGGATGCCGAACATGATCTGAGGCAGGCGGAGCACAAAGACATCGCTCATCCTATAACAGTGCAGGCAAGAGAATATATCCAGAAAAAGATACTGGATGCGTATCAAACGGAGAAGAGTAAAGCATAAAACTGGGACGTCGTCCAATGGTAGGACTCGAGAATTTGGATCTCGCTATTGTGGTTCGAATCCACACGTCCCAGCCAGATCCGCCGCAACCAACCCGATATGACCGGCAATAAAACTTACCGTAACTATCTTCTTATAGCCATTATTTTTATCATAGTGTGGCAGTTTTTTTGCGTAGCTGTCTTATGCGTGAACAAAACAGATTGTTTTCCCAGTTTGTGCGCAGACGGACAGACCCGGGCTGTCCTGGGAGCAAAATGGCTCCACGCCCCGTTTTTTATGAACGAGGGTTATACCCGTAATTCCATTTGGCTGCCGCTTCAGTATTGGTTGACAGGGCTGGGCCTCCTGGCGTGGTATAACTTGTACTGGATCCCGATAATAATAAATATTATTTGCGGCGCCGCATTACTGTTCGTATTTTACAATATGTGCAGGCTTTTGTTCGATGACCCTGTTATAGGCCTTATCGAACTTTTGATAGCAGGTTTTGTGCCATGGTTTGTCTGGTTATCGGTTTCCGGGATGAGTGAACCGCTGTCTTTCCTGCTTATTGTTACCGCGTTTTTCTTTTATATCTCATGGATAAAACAAATAGCCAGGCCGGGTTTTCTTTGGTGTATCGGGGCAACACTTACACTGGCAAATATGACAAGGAATGAAAATTGGGCGGTAAGCGTGCTTCTTGCGGCAAGTATTATCGGCACATATTTTATTCATCGGGATATTTTGCGAGACAGGAAATACAGGTTGCCGTTTTTGTTCGTTCTCGTAGCGCCGTGGGTATTCCCCCTGGCCTGGACCATCGCCCAATACCAGACATTCCACGACCTAAGCATTTATTATTATTATCGTCATATATCCGGGAGGGTAGGAGGCTCCGGTATAATCCCCCCAGGGATTTTTGCTAAAAGGTTTTTTATATTTTTCCAAAGCCTAGCCGCTTCCATCCCGGTTTTTGTGCTGTCATTTTTCGGCGCTGTTGTAATAATGGCCAAAAAACAAAAACTCGCGGTCATTTATCTGGCCCTGGTTTTATCCTATAGCATCTTTCTGCTGTGCGTTTTCCTGGGCATAGTCGTGCCCGGGCTGCGGGAACGCGTTCCATTGATCATTGTTTTACTCCTCTCTCCTTTTGCCGCATATGCCATTAGGAAAATATTTTCTATACGGTTACGCGCATATGTGCCGGAAATCCTGGTTAAAAGCATGGTCGTTGTAAGCGTATTTATTTTTGCGGGGAACAATATATCGGCTTGCTCGAATTTCCCAGCCCCTTATAAAGAAATGGCTTCCTTTAGCAGTATCGGCCGGAAACTCGGAGCATTATGGGATGATGGTATTTTGAAAAAAGGCGATAAGGTAATAATCATCCCGTTGGAACAAGACGCTATTTTAAGCTATAATATGATAGCGGCGTATTCCAACCATCCTTTTGATATAATTGTTATAGAAGAGTGGGTAGGACAAGAGAAGATCGCCGTATTTTTGAATAAAGCCAGGATCATTGTATTGCATAAAGATTTTTATGATAAATACCAGGAACATATTAGAAAAGCCTCGAGGCGAATTTTTAAGATAGAAGATTATGAGGGTTTTTTCTTGACAGGGATTTAGAATATGTTATAATCTATATAAAGTTAATCATCATTATATAGATTAGAGGTTTGCAATGAAAATAACTTTCAAAGGCGATTACAGCTTAAAGGCGATGTTGAGCCTGGCGCTGCATTATAATAAAGGAGTACTATCTATCCAGGAGATAGCCAGGAAGGGGGATATCCCGTTCAAATTTTTAGAACAGATTCTTCTGACCTTGAAGAAAGGCGGGTTTGTAGCTAGTAAGCGCGGGATAGATGGAGGGTATTTTTTGGCTAAACCGCCTGAAACCATAACAGTGGGAGAGGTGATAAGATTTATAGAGGGCCCTATCGAAGCGATAGAATGCGCCGGTAAGAAAAAATACGAGAAATGCAAAGATTTCCCGCATTGCGTATTCAGGGATATCTGGTCCCAGGTTTATACAGCCACGTCTCTTGTGGTTGATACCATTACTTTCGCGGAACTTGTGAGAAAAATAGAACACATAAAAAATAACAAGACAGAAGCGGTTTATTATATTTAGGAGGCACGGCATGCCGAAAATTTATGACAGCATTACCGAACTCGTGGGGAATACGCCTTTATTAAGGTTGAATAAAATGAAACACGGCGCGGACGCGGAGATCCTTGTAAAACTGGAATCTTTCAATCCCTGCTCCAGCGTAAAAGACAGGATCGGACTTTCGATGATAAGGGACGCGGAAGAAAAAGGCATCCTGAAAAAAGGCGGGGTTATAATCGAACCTACGAGCGGCAATACCGGTATAGCGCTCGCTTTCATAGCGGCAGCCAGAGGGTATAAGCTTATAATTACAATGCCTGAGACAATGAGCGTGGAGCGCAGAAGCATCTTAAAATTATTCGGCGCCGAGATCGTGTTGACGCCAGGGGAAAAAGGCATGCGGGGGGCCATTGAAAAGGCCGAGGGGCTTTTAAAAAATACAAAAGGCGCGTTCATGCCCCAGCAATTTAAAAATCCGGCTAATCCAAAGATACACAGGGAAACCACAGCCGAAGAAATATGGAAAGACACCGGCGGCAAGATCGATATACTGGTTTCGGGCGTGGGCACGGGAGGCACTTTGACAGGGGTCGGCCAGGCCATCAAAAAACGTAAACCCGGGCTTAAAATAATAGCAGTAGAGCCTTTTGACTCCCCGGTTTTATCCGGCGGCAAGCCCGGGCCGCATAAGATACAGGGTATCGGCGCGGGTTTTGTGCCGGATGTCCTGGATAAGGGTTTGATAGATGAAGTCATTAAAGTAAAAAATGAGGACGCCATCGAGACCGCCAAATTTCTGGCAAAAGAAGAAGGCATATTGGCGGGCATATCTTCGGGCGCGAATGTGTTTGCCGCGCTGGAAACCGCTAAAAGGCCCGAGAATAAAGGCGCTACGATAGTAACTGTTATTTGCGACACAGGCGAAAGATATCTCAGCACCGATATGTTTAAATTTTAAGTGTTTAAGACGGAGGAATAAATAACCATGGCAAAGACTATAAAAGAGATAAACGAAAAGATCAAGAAAGGGCAGGCGGTAGTTGTTACCGCGGAAGAGATAATAGGCCTTGTCGAGAAAGACGGGGTCAAAAAAACCGCCGAGAAAGTGGATGTTGTCACAACCGGGACTTTCGGCCCGATGTGCTCTTCGGGCGTATACTTCAATGTGGGGCATACTAAACCAAGGATAAAGCTGGGCGGAGGGGATGTCACCATAAATGACGTGCCTGTATATACGGGTTTCGCGGCTGTGGATCTATTCTTAGGAGCAACCGCTCTTCCCGCGGATGACCCGAGGAATAAAGTCTATCCCGGGGAATTCAGTTACGGCGGTGCGCATGTAATACAGGAACTGGCCGCGGGCAAAGACGTGAAATTAAAAGCCTCCGCTTATGGTACGGACTGTTATCCGCGCAGAAAACTGGAGACGCTTATAAATATCAGGGACTTGAACGAGGCGGTACTGTTCAACATGAGGAATGCTTATCAGAATTATAACTGCGCGGTAAATCTCTCGGACAGGATGATATATACCTATATGGGTTCGCTGAAGCCGAATCTCGGGAACGCTAATTACTGTTCGGCAGGGCAGTTATCCCCTTTATTGAACGACCCGTATTATAAGACAATAGGGATCGGCACAAGGATTTTCCTTGGAGGGGGCGAGGGTTATGTCGCGTGGCAGGGCACCCAACATTCCCCTATGGTAAAGCGGAAAGAAAACGGGATCCCTCAGGCCCCGAGCGGCACGCTGGCTGTGATAGGGGACCTTAAACAGATGTCTCCGGATTATCTTGTAGGTTCGACGTTCCAGGGATACGGGGTCACACTTACGGTCGGTATAGGCGTACCCATACCTATATTGGACGAAGATATCTGTAAATTTACAGCCGTGAAAGACGAAGACATCTGGGCGCAGGTAGTTGATTACAGCGACGCTTATCCGAATTGTGTCCCGGGCAGCCTGGGAGAGGTAAATTATGCCCAGTTAAAGACAGGCAAGATCAAGGTTAAAGGCAAAGAAATCCCCACAGGCTCTCTTTCCAGCTATTCCAAGGCAGTCGAGATAGCGGAAAAATTAAAGGCATGGATCAAAAAAGGGGAATTCCTGCTGACTGAGCCTGTAGCGCCTTTGCCGGGGTCAGAATCAGGCGTTACTTTTAAGGCGTTAAAAGAGAGGCCTATAAACTAAGTTACAAAAGGTACAAATAAAATGTAATTTTGTAACTTATTGATAAAAAGGGGGTAATATGAGAGAGAAAGTCGAGAAAGCCATCGAAAAAATAAGGCCGTTTTTACAGCGGGACGGAGGGGATATCGAACTTGTTGACGTAGTAGGCGGCGCGGTCAAGGTCAGGCTTAAAGGCGCGTGCGGCTGCTGTCCCATGGCGCAGATGACGTTAAAGGATGGGGTGGAGCGGGCGTTAAAAGAAGATATCCCTGAAATAACTAGTGTCGAATCCGTATAGCTAATGTCACATTTAAGACACTGTCTTAAATGTGACATTAGGGTTTCCAGGCCGGAAAATAGCTTGACTAAACAGGGCTGTTTATAGATAATAAATAGGGCTGTAGAATACAAAGAAGTATTTAAAGGAACGAAGACGTTCTGCCTTCATAAGGCAGGACGTTTTTTTATAAATGAGGACATGATTTACGAAGACTGGAAGTCTGCGTAAATCATAAGTCCGAATTTATCCCGAGCCGCCGTAATTCTTAAGAATACGCGGCGAGGGATTACCATATAAATCTTATCCCTCGCGGCATAGTTTGATAACAATGCCGCTCGGGATTAATTCGCACAGCGGCTTATGTTCGCTTATTTCATTCGCTCCATAAGTCGCGTGCTCAATAAATGAAAGCTTTTATCGCGTTAGAAGACGGGACGATTTTCGAAGGCATTGCTTTCGGGGCCCATGGGGAGAGGCTGGGAGAGGTTGTTTTCAATACCAGCATGGCGGGCTACCAGGAAATAATGACAGACCCCTCATACAAAGGCCAGATAGTGGCCATGACCTATCCTCTTATAGGCAATTACGGTATAAATAGGAAGGATGTAGAATCTTCCGGGCCAAAGGTCGCGGGCTTTCTTGTGAGGGAAAGAAGCAGGATTGCGAGCAACCGGCTTTCCGAGGAAACGCTGGACAAATACCTCAAAGAAAACAACATTATAGGCGTGGAAAATGTGGATACCAGGTCGCTTGCCCTGCATATAAGGACAAAAGGCGCCATGAAAGGTATTATCTCTACGATAGATCTGGATCCGAAGAGCCTTATAAAGAAAGCGGAAGAATCGCCCGGGCTTATCGGCAGGGACCTGGTAAAAGAGGTAACGTGCAAGAAGGCATACAACGCTAAGGTAATTTACCCTGTGCCTTCCGCCGCGCGCTTTAAGGTGGTGGCGATGGATTTCGGGATCAAGCGCAACATTTTGAGGTGCCTTATAGATAATGGGTGCGATGTGACAGTTGTGCCGGCAGACACAAAGGCAAAGGATATTTTAGCCAGGGACCCGGATGGCATTTTATTGTCGAACGGGCCGGGTGATCCGGCAGCTATCACTTACGCTATCGAAGAGATCAAAAAACTTCTCGGGAAGAAACCTATATTCGGGATTTGTCTCGGCCAGCAATTGTTAGGCCTCGCGTTTGGAGGAAAAACTTTCAAATTAAAATTCGGGCACAGGGGCGCCAACCATCCTGTTAAAGACCTGACAACGGGAAAAATCGAGATAACCTGCCAGAACCACGGATTTTGCGTGGACATAGATTCTTTGAATAAAGATGAGATAGAGATTACGCATATAAATTTGAACGATAATACGCTTGAAGGCATGGCTCATAAAAAATTGCCCATATTCGCCGTGCAGTATCATCCCGAATCTTCCCCCGGCCCGCATGATTCAAGGTATTTATTTAAAAGATTTACAGATTCGATGAGTACTTATGCCAAAAAGAACTGACATACACAAGATCCTGATAATCGGCTCAGGCCCTATCATAATAAGCCAGGCGTGTGAGTTCGACTATTCCGGCACCCAGGCATGCAAGGCGCTGCGGGAAGAAGGTTTTAAGATAGTGCTTGTGAATTCCAACCCGGCTACCATCATGACTGACCCGGAAATAGCGGATATCACTTATATCGAGCCCATAACTCCGGAGGTCGTCGAAAAGATCATCGCTAAAGAAAAGCCTGACGCGCTCCTGCCTACACTCGGCGGCCAGACTGCCCTGAATACAGCCATGAAGCTGAAAGAAATGGGCACGCTCGATAAATATAATGTGAAGATGATAGGCGCGGATTACGACGCTATAAAAAAGGCCGAGGACAGGGATTGTTTTAAAAAAGCCATCCTGAAAATAGGCCTGGACCTTCCGAGAAGCGAAATGGCGCATAATATGAAAGAGGCGGAGAGAGCGCTTAAAAAATTAGGCCTTCCTATTATCATAAGGCCGAGTTTCACGCTCGGAGGCACGGGCGGAGGGATCGCGCGGACAGAAGATGAATTCAGGAAGACAGCCGCTCTCGGCCTTCAGAACAGCATGACAAGCGAGATATTGATAGAAGAGTCCATTCTGGGATGGAAGGAGTACGAGCTCGAAGTGATGAGGGACAATAAGGACAACGTCGTTATAATCTGTTCGATAGAGAATCTTGACCCTATGGGCATCCATACCGGGGATTCTATAACCGTTGCCCCCAGCCAGACACTGACCGATAAAGAATACCAGAAAATGAGAGACGCGAGCCTGGCGATAATAAGGGAAATAGGGGTCGAGACAGGAGGTTCGAATATACAATTCGCCATAAGCCCGGAAGACGGAAGGATGGTCGTCATAGAAATGAACCCTAGGGTCTCCAGGAGTTCTGCCCTGGCGTCGAAGGCGACTGGTTTCCCGATAGCCAAGATCGCGGCCAAGCTGGCGGTAGGGTATACGCTCGACGAGATAAAAAACGACATTACGAGGGAAACTCCGGCGTCGTTCGAGCCTACGATAGATTACTGTGTGGTTAAGATACCGAGATTTACTTTTGAGAAATTCCCGGAGGCGAAAGACGTACTCGGCATATCCATGAAATCCGTAGGCGAGACAATGGCGATAGGCAGGACATTCAAAGAGGCCCTTCAGAAAGGCCTGCGCGGCCTGGAGATAGGCCATACCGGGCTCGATAATAAGCAGTCTTATAAAGACATAAGCGATGAAAAAATAAAGCAGAGGCTGGAGGAGCCTAACGCGTCAAGGATATTTTACGTTAAATATGCCCTGCAAAAAGGGTACACTATCGAAGAAATTCATAAAATGACAGATATAGACCTGTGGTTCCTGGAAAATATAAAAGAAATAGTGGACATGGAAAAGGAGATACGAAAAGGGCATGGGGCGGGAAGTAAAAAACCCGGCAAAAGAAAAAAACAGAACCTTGATACAGCTACGTTACTAAAAGCCAAGCAGTACGGATTCAGCGATAGCCAGATAGCGGAACTGGCCGGTTCCACCGAGCAGGCTGTGCGCGGTTACAGGAAACAGCATTTCATAAAAGCGGTGTTCAGGCTGGTCGACACGTGCGCCGGGGAATTCGAGGCGTACACGCCTTATTATTATTCTACATATGAGACAAAAGACGAGGCTAAGCCGTCAAAAAATAAAAAAATAATAATCCTCGGCGGCGGCCCGAACAGGATAGGCCAGGGCATCGAGTTCGATTACTGTTGCTGCCACGCCTCGTTCGCCCTTAAAGAGCTTGGTTACGAGACCATCATGGTAAATTCCAATCCCGAGACCGTCTCGACCGACTACGATACATCCGATAAGTTATATTTTGAACCTTTGACGTTTGAGGACGTAATGAATATTATAGATACGGAAAAACCTGACGGTGTCATTGTCCAGTTTGGGGGCCAGACCCCCCTTAACCTGGCAAGACGGCTTGAAGCCGCGGGCGCCCCTATAATAGGCACAAGCGTGAAATCCATAGATATGGCTGAAGACAGGAAGAAATTTTCAAAGCTTCTCAGGAAATTAAAAATTGCCCAGCCTGAAAGCGGCTCCACCACCTCCGTTACCATGGCGTTAAAGATAGCGAAAAGGATAGGGTTTCCAGTGCTGGTGAGGCCTTCTTATGTGCTGGGAGGCAGGGCGATGAAAATAGTTTATGATGAAGATTCGATGCTCGAATTCATAAAAGAGGCGAAAGAGGTTTCCGGTAAACATCCCATACTGATAGATAAGTTTTTGGAAGAAGCTATCGAGGTGGATGTTGACGCCGTATCGGACGGGGATATAACCGTGATAGGCGGTATCATGGAACATATAGAGGAAGCAGGCATCCATTCCGGGGATTCGGCTTGCGTCCTGCCCCCTCATACGTTAGGAGATGACATAATAGACACCATAAGAAAATATACGCATGCCATATCAAAGGGATTGAAAGTCAAAGGGCTTTTGAACATACAATTCGCCGTAAAGCAGAATAAGGTATATGTGCTGGAGGTAAATCCCAGGGCCTCGAGGACAGTGCCTTTTGTAAGCAAGGCAACCGGCGTGCCTCTCGCCAAGATCGCGGCAAAGGTCATGGCAGGAAAGACGCTGAAAGAACTTGGTTTTATGGAAGAGAAAAAACCCGGCCATATTTCGGTCAAGGAATCTGTCCTGCCGTTCTCGAGATTTTCAGGCGTGGATATACTGCTTGGCCCTGAGATGAAATCAACGGGTGAGGTAATGGGGATAGATTATTCTTTCGGCGTAGCTTTTTATAAATCCCAGATAGCCGCGGGCCAGGCATTGCCGAAAAGCGGCAAGGTATTCATAAGCGTTAAAAATCAGGACAAGCGTAATATAGCGTTTATAGCCAAAAAACTCGAGGACATGGGATTCGAGATAGTGGCCACAAAAGGCACTCACAAAGCGCTTGTTGCGAATAACATTAAAACGGAAATGGTCGGCAAGATAGGAGAGGGAAACGCTAAGATACTTGATTATATTAAGGAAGGGTCTATAAAATTGATAATAAATACCCCTTCGGGCCGCACAAGCCAGTCGGATTCCAGGCCCATAAGGAATGCCGCGGTAATGCGCGGGATCCCCTGCGTAACCACTATCTCTGGAGCGCAGGCGGCTGTAAGCGGTATCGAGGCCGCTCTAAAGAAAGATTTTCAGGTAAAATCCATCCAGGAATATCTGAAATAATATTTAATTAAGTTCACATTTAAGACAATGTCATAAATGTGAACTTACACCTGGTTTTTTTACTTGACCGGGCAGGTAAAAGAGTAGATAATTATAATGAATGTTAGCGGCAATCGTGTCAATTTGGAAAAGGCGCCCCTGGTTTTATAGCCGGGAGTGCCTTTTTATTTATGCGTAAATGCCTAAAAATCAGGCAAAATTATTTATAAGGAGTTCAAATGCCAAAGATAAAAGATATAAACAAGGTCCTCATAATCGGCTCAGGCCCGATCATTATAGGTCAGGCATGCGAATTTGATTATTCGGGTACACAGGCGTGCAAGGCGCTCAGGAGGGCCGGGTATAAAATAGTGCTCGTGAATTCCAACCCCGCTACCATCATGACGGATCCGGGCATGGCGGATTATACCTATATAGAACCGTTAACGCTGGATTCACTTACGGCTATTATTGAAAAAGAAAGGCCTGACGCGCTTCTGCCTAATTTAGGGGGACAGACAGGGCTGAACCTGTCGAGCGAACTATCAAAAACAGGAGTGCTGGAAAAATACTGCGTAAAAATAATAGGTGTGCAGGCGGACGCCATTGAAAGGGGCGAGGACAGGATTATATTTAAGGAGACGATGAATAAATTGGACATTCCCATGCCCAATAGCTCGCCCGCTTATAATATAGAAGAGGCCCTTAAGATCGCGCATGAGCTAGGATATCCTGTTATTGTAAGGCCCGCGTACACAATGGGCGGTACAGGCGGAGGAGCGGTTTATAACGACGCGGAGCTTGGGATCGTTGCCTCAAGAGGCATTTCCGCGAGCCTTATCGGGCAGATATTGATAGAAGAATCTGTCATAGGGTGGGAGGAATTAGAGCTTGAGGTCGTAAGAGACGCGAAATCCAACAAGATCACAGTTTGTTTTATCGAAAATATAGATCCTATGGGCATTCATACAGGGGATTCTTTCTGTGCCGCTCCCATGCTTACCGTAAAACCTGAGCTTCAGAAAAAATTGCAGGAATATTCGTATAAGATAGTGGACGCTATAGGAGTGATAGGCGGTACAAATATCCAGTTCGCGCATAATCCGGACGATGACAGGGTGGTTGTTATAGAGATCAATCCCAGGACATCGCGTTCGTCCGCCCTCGCGTCAAAGGCAACAGGTTTCCCGATAGCCTATGTGTCATCGAAACTTGCCGGGGGAGATGACCTGAGCGATATCTCGTACTGGCGCGACGGTACACTGGATAAATACACGCCCTCGGGAGATTATGTAGTAATAAAATTCGCGCGCTGGGCATTCGAGAAATTCAAAAACGTCAAAGACCAGCTTGGCACGCAGATGAAATCGGTCGGCGAGGCAATGAGTATCGGAAAAACTTACAAGGAGGCGTTCCAGAAAGCTATCAGGAGCCTGGAGATAGGGAGATACGGCCTGGGATTTGCCAGAAATTTCAATAAATTGTCCCTGGAAGAATTGAAAAGCCTGCTGGCTTACCCTACATCGGAAAGGCAGTTTATTATGTATGAAGCCTTGCGCAAAGGCATGGGCGTTGAAGAGTTATATGAAAAAACGAAGATACACAGATATTTTATAAAACAGATGAAAGAGCTCGTGGAGCTGGAGGAAGAGATCTTAACATATAAAGGCAAAAAACTTCCGGATAAACTTTTGATCAAGGCGAAAGAAGACGGATTTTCCGACAGGTATCTGGGCCAGATCCTGGGGTTGAAAGAAGACGAATTAAGGGACAGGCGCGTAAAACTCGGGAAGACAGAGGCATGGGAAGCGGTGCCTGTAAGCGGCGCGGACGCGGCGTATTATTTTTCCACATACAATGCCCCTGATAAAGTAAAGGTGAGCGATAAAAAGAAGATCATGATCCTCGGCGGCGGCCCGAACAGGATCGGACAGGGTATTGAATTCGATTACTGCTGCTGCCACGCGTCATACGCCTTAAAGGCGATGGGTTATGAAAGCATAATGGTAAATTGCAACCCGGAGACCGTCTCGACCGACTACGATACATCCGATAAATTATATTTCGAGCCTCTCACTGTAGAGGATGTTTTGAGCATCTATAATAAAGAAAAACCAGCCGGCGCCATAGTACAGTTTGGGGGCCAGACCCCGCTTAATATCGCCAAGGCGCTTGAAGACGCAGGCGTGAACATCCTCGGCACATCAACCGAGAGCATAGACCTCGCGGAAGACCGGGAAAGGTTCGCCAAAGTGATGAAAAAACTCGGGATACTTCAGACGGAAAGCGGCATGGCAAAGACGTTCGACGAAGCCCTTTCTATCGCCAAAAAAATAGGATACCCCCTCATGGTAAGGCCGTCGTATGTTTTAGGCGGCAGGGCAATGGAATGCGTTTATGACGAGGAGATGCTTAAGGATTACCTGAACAAGGCGGTCGAGATATCGCCCGACAGGCCCATTCTTATAGATAAGTTTTTGGAAGACGCTATGGAGACCGAGGCGGACGCGATATGCGACGGCGAGGATGTTTTTATCCCGTCCATCATGGAGCATATAGAAGAAGCCGGCATACATTCAGGGGATTCCGCCTGCGTACTGCCCCCTAGGACGATCCCCAAAAAACACATAGAAACGATAGAGGAATATACGAAAAAGATAGCTTTGGAATTAAAAGTGGTAGGCCTGATGAATATGCAATATGCCATCGCGAACGATAAAGTATATGTATTGGAGGCAAACCCGAGGGCATCCAGGACAGTGCCTCTTGTCTCGAAAGTGACAGGGGTCTCAATGGCGAAGATTGCCACCGAAGTCATGCTTGGCAGGAAGATAAAGGACATGGACCTGAGGCAAAAGAAGTACAGGCATATGGGCGTAAAGGAAGCGGTATTCCCTTTTAACATGTTCCACGAGGCGGACCCTGTGCTGGGGCCAGAGATGCGTTCTACCGGAGAGGTGCTTGGAATAGCGGATTCATTCGGGCTCGCGTATTATAAAGCCCAGGAAGCGGCGGGCCAGAAACTTCCCGTAAAAGGCACAGTCTTGGTAACGGTAAGCGACAAGGACAAAAATAAAAAGATGGCTGAGACGATAAAACGTTTTAAGGAACTGGGCTTCAAGATAGTAACCACAAGCGGCACCAAAAAATATCTGGGTAAAAACGGGATCGAAGTGGAAGAGATAAACAAGATGCAGGAAGGCCGCCCGAATATCGTGGACGCGATACACAATAAAGAAATAAATCTTATCATAAACACGCCTATCGGGAAAAGCGCGGCCACAGACGATTCTTATATACGCAAGGCCGCCATAAAATATAAGATCCCGTACTTGACGACGATAGCGGCCAGCCTCGCCGCGGCCGAAGGCATCAAGGCGTTCCTTGATAATAAAGGCGGAGTAAAATCACTGCAGGAATACCACAAGGCCATACAATAATGAAAAACGCGTGTTTCGATAATAATAAATACCTCGAAGAGCAGACAAAAGAGATACTTGAGCGGGTCAAAAAATTCGATAATAAACTTTATCTGGAATTCGGGGGGAAGATATGTTTTGATTATCACGCGGCAAGGGTATTGCCCGGCTACGATCCTAATGTAAAGATGATACTCCTGGAGAAATTGAAAGATTACGCCGAGATAGTCATAAGCGTCTATGCCAAGGATATAGAACAGGGCAGGGTAAGAGGCGATTTCGGCATTACCTATGATCTCGCGACCTTGAAGCTTATCGATGATTTAAGGGCATGGAAACTGAATGTGACGTCGGTGGTGCTTACAAGATTCGAGAATGAGCCCGCGGCGGTCAAATTCCAGAGAAAACTCGAGCGGCTGGGCATAAAGGTTTACAGGCATTACAGGATAGAAGGGTATCCTTCCGACGTCGAGAAGATAGTAAGCCAGGAAGGGTACGGGAAGAATGACTATATACAGACAAAAAAACCGGTTGTCATAGTTACAGCGCCTGGCCCGGGCAGCGGCAAACTTTCTGTCTGCCTGTCCCAGTTTTACCATGACCACAAGCGCGGCATAAATTCAGGCTACGCGAAGTTCGAGACGTTTCCCATATGGAATCTTCCGCTGGAACATCCCGTCAATATCGCGTACGAAGCTGCCACGGTAGATCTGGCGGATTTCAATCTTATCGACCCCCATCACAGGCAGGCATACAATAAGATATCCGTGAATTATAACCGCGACGTGGAGGCGTTCCCTATTTTAAAAAATATAATACTCAAGATAACAGGCTCCAACAACAGCTATTATAATTCCCCTACGGATATGGGGGTCAACAGGGCGGGTTTCGGGATCATAGATGATGAAGGGACGAAACTTGCCGCGAAACAGGAGATTATAAGGAGATTTTTCAGGCATAACCTGGAATTCGCCGTGGGAAGCGGCACAAAAGAAGAGTTTGAGAGGGCGAAGGCTATAATGGAATCCGCGGGCGTAAAACCCGATGACAGGCCTGTGGTGCTGCCTGCGAGGGCCGCGGCGGAAGAATGTAAGGCCAAAGGCAAAGGCAATAAAGGGTATTTTTGCGGGGCGGCGATAGAGTCGAAAGACGGCAGGATCATTACCGGGAAAAACTCCCCGCTTATGCACGCGGCGTCCAGCGCCGTCATAAACGCGATAAAAAATCTTGCCGGGATTGACGACAGCGTGTATATACTGAAACCGGAGATCATGAAAGACCTGTCGCGTTTAAAAAAAGAGATATTGTCCCTGTCGTCGGAAAGCTTGAATCTGGACGAGATATTGGTGGCGCTGTCCATCAGCGCACATACGGACAATAACGCGAAAAAAGCGCTTTCGAAACTCAGGGAACTAAGGGCCTGCGAACTACACAGCACGCACCTTCCCACGCCCGGCGATGAAGCGGGTCTCAGGAAACTCGGGATAAATTTTACGACAGACGCGATACCGTCTTCAAGCCTGTTTTTTAATTTCTGATAAAAAAGGAGCGATCTATGAGCGGGATATTCGGGGTAGTGTCGGAAAAGAATTGCGTGAGCGATCTGTTTTACGGGGTGGATTATCATTCCCATCTCGGTACGCAATACGGGGGCGTCGCGATACTGAACGGCAAACGCATACACAGGCAGATCCATGACATATCGCAGAGCCAGTTCAAATCGAAATTCTTTGAGGATTATAAAAAATCCGACGGCAGGTACGGCATAGGCGTTATAAGCGATTCAGACGCCCAGCCCATGTTCCTTAATACGAAATTCGGCTCATTCGCCGTATGCGCGACCGGGCTTATAGAGAATACGCGGGAGCTTATCGCGGAGCTCCATAAAAAGGAATGTTCTTTCAGTGAGACGGAAGACGGTGCCCCGAACGTCGTGGAGGTAATAGCGAAACTTATCAGCATGGGGGATGATATCGTAAGCGGCATAGAATACATGTTTTCCAGGATCAAGGGGTCATGCAGCCTGCTCATACTTTGCAAAGACGGCATTTACGCCGCGAGGGACAGGTTCGGTTATACGCCCCTGGTAGTAGGCTCGAGAGAAAAGGATTTTGCCATAGCCTCGGAATCCAGCGCTTTTCCCAATACAGGGTTTAAAATATATAAATACCTGTTTCCCGGGGAGATAGTTTTGATAAATGAGGACGGCATAAAAGAAACAAGGCCCGGCCACATGAGCGCCAACCAGATATGCTCGTTCTTGTGGATATATACAGGCTTTCCAGCCTCGACCTATGAAGGTATAAACGTCGAGGTGGTAAGGGAAAAATGCGGCGCTTACCTGGCGAAGCGCGATAAAGACATAGATGTGGATATTGTTTCCGGCGTGCCTGATTCCGGGAGCGCCCACGCCATAGGTTACGCCATGGAGTCGGGCAAACCTTACCGCAGGCCCCTTGTGAAATATACCGCCGGCTACGGCAGGAGTTATACCCCTCCTCTCCAGGAGATAAGGGATCGTATCGCGAAAATGAAACTTATCCCCATCAAAGAGGTGATAAACGGCAACAGGATAGTCGTCTGCGAGGATTCTATCGTGAGAGGGACCCAACTCAAAAACTTTACCGTCCAGAAGCTCTGGGATAACGGCGCTAAAGAGATACACGTGAGGCCGGCGTGCCCGCCCCTCATGTATCCGTGTAAATTCTGCCTTTCCACCAAGACCATCCATGAACTTGCCGCGAGAAAAGCCATAAAAGAGATAGAAGGCAGGGACATAGAAGATGTGTCCGAGTATATAGATCACACTACCAAAAAATACCATAAGATGGTAGAATGGATACGGAAGGATATCGGGGTTACTACACTTCGTTTCCAGGTCCTGGGCGATATGATAAAAGCGGTCGGCCTGCCGCGGGAAAAATTATGCACTTACTGCTGGAACGGCGAGTGCCTTGCCAAAGGCAATCTGGTATGAGAATAGGGAAAATCCTTGTTTTGGTTTTATCGCTGGCTGTTATATGCGGCTGGGGAGAGGCTTACGCCTTTGAGGCCGCGGCGAAATATAGCAAGGCGGTAAAATACATCAAGGCAAAACAGCCTGATTTCGCGTTCATGGAATTCCGGGGCATAGCCAGGGATTTCCCTAAAAGCCGTTTCGCGCAAAAATCCAGGTTCGCGATAGCGGAATATTACTATGACCGCGGGATGCGCTATGACGCCGTAGCCAATTTCAAACAGTATATAAACGATTATCCCGGCTCAAAGGCTGTTGTTTTCGCCAAGGCGTACCTGTTGAAGATAATGGAAGAGGTTGAGAACCCTTCCCTTGAAGAAAAAGAAATATTCGAAAGCGTCAGGAAAGATTTTTTTTCCAGGCCGCTTTTCCTTCTTTTCGCGGAGTACAAAGAGACCTCGTACAAAAGCGCCTCCTGTAATAAATTCGAAATAAGGTATTATATAGATAATATAGAGGTCTATAGAAATGGCAGTCTCTTCGTCAAAATCACCCCGTAATTTCGCCGTAATCCTCTTTATATTAATAGCGTCTTTGATATATCTTTCCTTCAATCTGCCTGTTGTCTTCAGGGGAGAGTTCCTGAAAATAGAGGAGGCCATCGAAAAAAATATTTCCGAGCTTTCAGGCAAAGATGTCACTATAGGCGGCATCGGATTTTTGCCGTACGGCAAAGTCACTTTTAAGGACATAAAGATAGCCGATAAAGAAAAAAGGCTTTCTTATATTGAGATAGAAAAATTAGATATCCGGTTCAGCGTCCTGCGGTTCCTGATGAGCAAAAATACGACGCTAGGAAGACGTAAAAAGATAAAAGAGTTTTATCTGAGCGGCGAGGTAATTTTCAGGAAGCCGGAATTCATAGGCCCGGTAAAATACACCCTGAATATAGTCATGGCGAAAGACGTCATATCGATAGGGAACCTGCGCCTGGATTCCGGCAAGCTGGACATGGACATAAAAGGCAATATAAAAAATTACGGCTCCGGTCCGGGGGCGGAATTAACCGTTACCTCGAAAGAGATAAAGGTGGACGGGAAGGCAAGAATAAATAATCTCTACGGCGAAGTGATGCTGTCAAAAGACGGACTGGAAATCAAGGGCCTGAATTTTTTCCTGAACGATTTTCCCGTAGGGGCGGATTGCAGGATATCCGGTTTCAAATCCCCCGCCATAGAATTTCATGTTATGTCTTATCCGGGCCAGCTTTCCTCGCTGAGGCATTTGAACCCGTTCAATTTCGAGTTGGATTATTCGGCCGGCACCGCAGGGGATTCCCTGACAGGGGAATTGACGCTCCGTACGCAGAAACGGGCGGATAAGGTTACGATAAAACTGGAAGGCCTCTCTTTTATTTCTTCGAATAGGGTAGTTTCCGCGTCGGCAAAAAATATCGTTTGTGAAACAGATACGCCGGTAAAAAAGTTTAATATCATAGTGAAGGATTTTAAAACACTCGTTTATTCAAGCGGACACAAGGTCTATTTTACGGGGTTGAACGCGGCCGTTTATAAGGGCGCCATAAGAGGGAATGGTTCCCTGGATATCGGGCACTGGCCGTTAAAACTGGCGCTGGACATGAAACTTTACGGCCTGGACGTAGCGGAATTGATAAAAGCCCTTGAGTTGGATTACGAATTAAACGGAGACCTGGATTTCAGGGGAGTTTTCAATAACAGCCTGGACCCCTGCCTGTCCGGCAAATTGGATGTCACAGGCGGTTATTTGAAAAATACGAAAATACTGGGCCTGGTTTCCGATTTTCTCAGCGTACCCTCGCTCAGGAATATATATTTCGAACGCATCTCTTCCCCTGTTTCTTTTTCCATTGAAAACAAAGAGGTCGTATTTAATAATATCCTTGTCAGCGGCAAGGATATAAATCTGAACGGCAATATAACGGTGAAGGCCACAAAAAAGATCAGCGGAGCCATATCAGTCAGGCTGCCGACGCTACTTCTCAAGGAATCGTTCAAACTAAGGCTTTTGTTTTTCCTTGTGGGTGACAGGCTTCCTTACCAGGATTTTGACTTCGAGATAGGAGGCTTCCTGGGCTCTCCGCAGATAAAATGGCTTTCAACGAGATTCAGGGAAAATATCCTCAGGTATCTTGGCTGGACTGACAGGAAAATCCTGGAAGAGTCTCTCGGGAAAGCCATGAACGAGCTTTTGCATTAGAGATTATTATGAGTAAATTATATGATGTGATAGTTATTGGAGCGGGGCACGCGGGCATAGAGGCATGCCTGGGAGCGGCCAGGATGGGCTGTAAAACCCTGCTTATTACCATGGACCTGGATAAGATAGGATATCTGTCCTGTAACCCTGCCATAGGCGGCATAGGCAAAGGCCAGCTTGTAAAAGAAATAGACTCTCTTGGCGGAGAAATGGCGAAGGCTGCTGACGCGTGCGGTATACAATTCCGCATTTTGAACAGAAGCAAAGGTTACGCGGTATGGTCTTCCAGGGCGCAGATAGACAGGGCGTTATATCTGGAATATATGGGAAGGGTTGTCAGGAATACGCGAAACCTGGAGCTGCTGGAGGGCGCCGTGGAAGAGATAGTCGTCGAAAATGGCGCGGCAAAAGGGGTCAGGCTTGTCTCGGGCCCGCTCGTAAAAAGTAAGGCAATAGTACTTACGCCCGGGACTTTTTTAAACGGGCTTATCCATATAGGGCTCACGCATATGCCGGGCGGAAGGCTGGGCGACCCGCCTTCCCGCGGGCTTTCTGAAAATTTAAAATCATTCGGATTTAACGTGGCAAGGCTTAAGACAGGCACCACCGCGAGGTTGGATGCCCGGTCCATACGGTTCAGAGGCCTTAAAAAACAATTGGGCGACGAACACATAAGCCCTTTCTCGTTTTCTACCGGGAAAATAACGAGGAAACAGGCGCCGTGTTATATAACTTATACCAATAAAAAAACGCACGATATCATACGCGCTAATCTTGACCGTTCCCCGCTTTATACCGGGAAGATCAAATCCACTGGCGTAAGATATTGCCCTTCGATAGAGGACAAAATAGTAAGGTTTTCGGACAAGGATTCCCACCAGATATTTTTGGAACCGGAAGGGCTGAAAACAAACCAGTACTATCCTAACGGGATATCCACAAGCCTGCCGCTCGATGTCCAGTTGAGCATGATAAGGAGCGTCAAAGGCCTCGAGAAAGCGGAGATATCTGTGCCTGGATACGGCATAGAATATGATTTTATAGACCCCGTCCAATTAATGCCTACGCTTGAAACAAAAATTATCCGGAACCTTTATCACGCGGGCCAGATCAACGGGACCACAGGCTATGAGGAAGCGGCGGCGCAAGGGTTTATCGCGGGAGTGAACGCGGCCCTCAATATCATGGGCAGGAAGCCGTTTATTTTAGACCGTTCGGAAAGCTATATAGGGGTCCTCATAGACGACCTTGTCACAAAAGGCACGGTTGAACCTTACAGGATGTTCACCTCAAGGGTAGAATACCGGCTTTTGGTAAGGGAGGATAACGCTGACCAGAGGCTTATGGAAGCGGGCCATAAAAAATTAGGCCTTATAAGCGCGAGGCAATACAAAGCGATGCTGCGCAAAAAAAATAATGTGCAGAAAACCCTGAGGATGATAAAAAGCGCCAGGCTTTATCCGAATGTTAAAATAAATAACAGGTTAAAGAGGCTTAAGACCGCGCCTATAACAGGCGTCGTAACCCTGTTCGACCTCCTGAAAAGACCGGGCGTGGATTTTAATATGCTGGAAAAAATATACAAAAATGGTAAAATGCCTCTTTCCGGTCCGGAGATACGGCAGGTTGAGATAGAGGCGAAATACAGGGGATTTATAGACAGGCAGTTAAGGGAGATAGAGGGTTTCAGGAAGATCGAGCATATAAGGATACCGGTTGAGTTGGGCTTCGAGGGAATTCCCGGGCTTTCAAAAGAAATAGTGGAGAAACTTTCCAGGATAAGGCCTTTAAACCTGGGCCAGGCGTCCAGGATCTCGGGAGTGACGCCTGTAGCGATATCCATACTGATGGTATATCTGAAAAAATGGAAAACATCGAAAGAAACAAAGCCGAATTAAAAAAGTTTGCCGTAGATTCAGGCGCGTCCCTTTTCGGGGTCGCCGGCATAGAAGGCCTGAAAAAGGAATTTCTTTTTCCTGATGAAATTTTAAAGGATTTGAAGTATACTATAAGCCTGGGCTTGAGGCTTTCTGACGGCATATTAGAGGGAGTGACCTCTTTTCCCACCAAGATATATTATCATCATTACAGGCAGGCAAACGCCGTATTGGATCAGATCGCTTTTAAGGTCTCGAATTTTATACAGGGAAAAGGTTATAAGGCATTACCGGTACCGGCGTCCCAGATAGTTGATTGGGAAAAACAGACAGCCCATCTCTCTCACAAAAAAATAGGAGAATCGGCCGGCCTCGGGTTTATAGGCCGCAATAATCTGTTGGTGAATCCGGGGATAGGCTCGAGGTTCAGGCTTGTGAGCATACTCACGAACATGCCTTTGGAACCGGACAAGAAACTGGAAGAGAATTGCGGCGAGTGCCGTTTGTGCGTAAGCGTTTGCCCTGCAGGGGCGATAAAGGAAAAGAAAGAGGATTTTGACCATATAAAGTGTTTTGAGAAATTGAAAGAGTTCAGGAACAAGCGCCTGGTTGACCAGTTTATATGCGGCGTGTGCGTCAAGGCCTGTAAAGGGAAATTATGAAAAAAGATACGGTTGTGATATTGGATTTTGGGTCGCAGTATAACCAGCTGATAGCGCGCAGGGTAAGGGAGTGCAAGGTGTATTCCGTGCTCATACCTTATAATACGCCTATATGGAAAATAAAATCGTATAACCCGAAGGCCATCATAATGACAGGCGGGCCTGCCAGCGTGACCGCGAAAGGCGCGCCAAAGGCGGATCCCGCGATATTCAAATTAGGTGTGCCTGTGTTGGGCATATGCTACGGCATGCAGTTCACGGCTTACGCGTTAGGAGGCAGGGTAGGCAGGAGCAGGAAGCGGGAATATGGTTACGCCGAGCTGACCCTCAACAAAAAGGAAAGATTTTTCACGGGTTTCCGGAAAAAAGAAAAAGTCTGGATGAGCCATGGCGATAAGGTCCAGGAAACGCCGGAGGGTTTTATAATATTGGCGCATACCAGGAACAGCCACATAGCGAGCATGGCTGACCCGAAAAGGAAGATATACGGCGTCCAGTTCCATCCCGAGGTCATCCATACTCCCAAGGGCATGCAGATATTCAGGAATTTCCTTTACGGCATAGCGGGGTTAAAACCGGAATGGACCATGTCCTCGTTCATAAAAAATTCTATCGAAGAGATAAGGGCTAGGACCGGAAAGGAAAAAGTGGTCCTTGGGTTGAGCGGCGGGGTTGATTCTTCAGTGGCGGCGGTGCTCCTGCATAGGGCAATAGGCCCCAGGCTCCACTGCATATTCGTGGATAACGGCCTTTTGCGGAAATACGAGAGGGGATATGTGGAAAAAATATTCAAGAAACATTTCCATGTAAACCTGCATGTGTCTAAATCTGAAGACAGGTTCCTGCAAAAACTTAAAGGCGTTACAGATCCTGAAAGGAAGCGCAAGATCATTGGAAAAGAGTTTATCAGGGTATTCGAGGAAGAATCGAAAAAATTAGGGAACGTAAAATTCCTGGGACAGGGCACGCTCTATCCGGACGTGATTGAAAGTGTTTCCGCCAAAGGCGGGCCTTCCGCCACCATAAAGACGCACCACAATGTAGGGGGCCTTCCCAAGAAGATGAACCTGAAACTTATAGAGCCGTTAAGGGACCTTTTTAAGGACGAGGTAAGGCTTCTCGGCAAAGAGATGGAACTTCCCGACGCCATGATCCACAGGCAGCCTTTCCCGGGGCCGGGCCTCGCGGTGAGGATAATAGGCGATGTTACAAAGGAACGGCTCGAGATACTGCGTAACGCGGACCTGATAGTCCAGGAAGAAATGGAAAAATACGAAGGTTACAGGAATATATGGCAGTCGTTCGCCGTGCTTTTGCCTGTAAAAAGCGTGGGCGTAATGGGTGACGAGAGGACATACGAAAATGTGGCGGCGTTAAGGGTCGTGACAAGCCAGGACGCCATGACAGCTGACTGGGCAAAGGTTCCGTATGACATCCTCGGAAGGATATCCAACAGGATAATCAACGAGGTTAAAGGTGTAAACAGGGTAGTTTATGACATCAGTTCCAAACCGCCCGCGACAATAGAATGGGAGTAGATATGTCTAATGATTATTTGAAAGATAAATGCGGTGTTTTCGGGGTATTCGGCCATAAAGACGCGGCCCGTCTTACATATCTCGGGCTTTACGCGCTCCAGCACCGGGGCCAGGAATCAGCCGGGATAGTCACTTCCGACGGAAGGCTTATCAGGGAGCACAAAGGCATGGGCCTTGTGTCGGAAGTCTTCAATGAAGAAGAGATATCTAAACTGACAGGCAATATAGCGGTAGGCCATACGCGGTATTCTACCACAGGTTCTTCCAATATAAAAAACGCCCAGCCGTTTCTGGTGGAGACTCTGTCGGGTCATATAGCGGTAGCGCATAACGGCAATCTTGTAAACGCTTTCACGCTCAGGAAAAAACTGGAAAAAGAAGGCGCGATATTCCAGTCCAGCATGGATAGCGAGATTGTTATCCATGCGATCGCCCATTCAAAGAAGAAGGATTTTAAAGAAAGGATCAAAGACGGCATCTCACAGCTTGAGGGCGCGTTTTCGATGGTGCTTCTCGTGGAAGACGGTATTATCGCGGTAAGGGATACAAGAGGCTTCAGGCCGCTTTCTCTCGGTAAATTAGAAGGCGCGTATGTGGTGGCGTCCGAGACATGCGCGTTCGACCTTATACATGCCGAGTTTGTGAGGGATATAGAACCCGGAGAGATACTTTTTATAACTAAAAAAGGCATCAGATCTGAATATATAAAAGACCGGAAGCCGAAGCCTTCATTCTGTATTTTCGAATATATCTATTTCTCAAGGCCGGATTCCAATATATATGGAGGTAATGTGCACCTCGCGCGCAAACGCCAGGGCATAGAACTGGCTAAAGAAGCGCCGTGCGACGCGGACCTGGTAATAGCCGTACCTGATTCAGGATCTTCTTCCGCTATCGGCTACTCCGAACAATCCGGCATACCGCTGGATATGGGCATGATAAGGAATCATTATATAGGTAGGACATTTATCCAGCCCAGCCAGCATATAAGGGATCTGAGCGTAAAGGTTAAATTGAACCCCATAAAAGCGGTCGTAAAAGGCAAAAGGCTTGTTGTCATAGAAGATTCGATAGTGCGCGGGACAACATCCAAAGCCAGGATGCGGACTTTAAGAGAGGCGGGCGCCAAAGAGATCCACATGAGGGTCAGCTGCCCTCCGCATGTCTCGCCATGCTATTACGGGATAGATTTTCCCACAAAGGAAGAATTGATAGCCTCTTCGCATACGGTAGAGGAGATACGTAAATATATAGGGGTTGACAGCCTCGCGTATCTCTCCCTCGAAGGCCTTTACAAAGCCATGCCCCTTCCGAAAAATAAATTCTGCGTATCCTGCTTTACCGGCAAATACCCTGTCTTGCCGGAACACGGCATAGGCAAATTCAATCTCGAAAACCAACTGTCTTTCTTAAATAAGGCCTAAGTTCACACTTGTGGCACTGTTATAAATGTGAACTTAAGGATGCAGGAATTTGTGGATCGCGTGGGCTGCCCTGGAAGAAGCGCCAGTCTCGCCTAATTTGGATTTTACCTTCCTGAGGTTTTCTTTTATTTCGTGGAGCTTTTTATGATTATTGAGGATATCCAGCGTTTCTTTCGCGATATTTTTCGGCGTCGCGTTAAACTGTGTAAGTTCGGGCACGATCCTTTGGCCGGCTACGATATTTACAAGGCCTATGTCCGGGATCTTGATCAGGTTTTTCGCCAGGAGCCAGGTCAAAAGCGATGTCTTGTATACTATCACCATGGGTTTTTCCATGATAGCTACTTCCAGGGTGGCGCTTCCGGACGAAACTATCACGATATCCGATACGTCCATTACGTCATAAGGCTTGTTCTCGAGAGAATGCGGCTTGATCCTGGAGCGGCGTATGATTTTATTATATAAGGATTGATCCAGTTCTTTGATCCTGGAGATTATGAATTCCGCGTTCGGGACCCTGGTTTTAATGATCTCGCAGGCCTTTAGCATGGAAGGCAGGTGTTTTTCGATCTCTTTTTTCCTGGAACCCGGCATAAGCCCGATCTTCATCGAATCATGCCTCATATGACAGGTCTTGATAGTCTCTTCTTTTTTCCAGGAGGGTTTCACTATATCTAAAAACGGGTGGCCCACAAAACTTACCTTTACCCCGGCCTCTTTATAGATATTTTCTTCGAAGCCGAATATGACGATCATTTTATCCACGTATTTTTTAATGTCGTGGATCCTGCCCTCTCCCCATGCCCATAACTGCGGGCTTATGTAGTATATTACGGGGATATTTTTTTCTTTGGCGGTTTTCGCGAACCTCAGGTTGAAACCCGGGTAATCCACCAGTATAACGGCGTCAGGTTTCCTTGTTTCGAGAAGCCCGGACAGTTTTTCGAATATCTTTTTGAATACGCCGAGGTATTTAAGCACCTCAAAAAAACCCACGACGGCAAAATCTGTCACGTCGTATAATATTTCCGCGCCTTCGGAGCGCATTTTCTTTCCTCCCATGCCGAATATTTCTATATCAGGGTCGATGAGTTTGAGGGATCTTATAAGGCTGGCTGCCTGGAGGTCGCCCGAAGCTTCCCCGGCTATTATCATTAATTTTGTTTTTTTCATTTATGTATTTTTTTCACTATGGCCAGCGCCACCTTCAGCGCCTCGTACGCTTCTTTCCCGGAAACCACAGGCCTTGTCCCATTGGCTACGCAGTCTATGAAAGAGGCGAGTTCTTTTGTGAGCGGCGCCTCTTTTTTTATATCTATCTGCTCGGAGACTATCCGGCCGCCTGCCTTCCTGTATATCAGCGCTTCCTGCGTCATGTAATCTATCGATATATAACAATCGTCCTGGAATATCCTTATCTTCCGCATGCTGTCGCTCGTCACCCTGCTGGCGGTCAGGTCGCATACGGTCCCGTTCCTGAAGCGCATCCTGGCGTTGGCTATATCTTCATGGTTTGTAAGGATCTTCATGCCGAGGGCGTCTATGTTCGAGACCTTTGATCTTGTAAGGCCGAGCACTATGTCTATATCATGTATCATCAGGTCCAATACCACGCCCACGTCTTTTACCCTGGGCGCGAACGGCCCGAGGCGATGGACTTCGATAAACCTTGGTTTATTGGAGAGTTTTTCAACCGCCTGGATCGCGGAATTGAATCTCTCTACGTGGCCTACCTGGATTATGAGGCGGTTCCTCGCAGCGATTTTTATAAGTTCCCCGGCTTCTTTCAGCATCCTTGTTATGGGTTTTTCTATGAGCACGTGTTTTTTATTCATGAGGAAGAACCTGGCTGTCTCGTAATGGAGTACGGTAGGGGTTACTATGCTCACGGCGTCTAATTCATTGTCCAGCAGTTTCTTATAATCAGTGGTCCAGCTTGTTTTCAGGGCATCAGCGGTATTCCTGGCCGTGTTCTCGTCTATGTCGCAGACAACCGCGAGTTCCACGTTCTCAAGGCCGGAATATATCTTCGCGTGGATGGCGCCGAGCCTGCCCAGGCCGACCACGCCGATGCGGATTTTTCTCATATCCATAATGGTAGCAAATACCTTGCTAAAAGTCAATCAGAGTGATAAAATAACTGAGGTTATGACTTACGGAGCGTGAAATGCGACGTAAGTCATATGACCGAACTTACCCTTGACACGTAAGAATCCAATTTTAAATATTATCGCTTACGTGTCAAGGGTTAAATTCGCATAGTGACTTATGTTCGCTCGTTCCACTCGCTTCATAAGTCAACATGCTCATTTAATGAGAGAATATATACGGTTTTTAAAATTTGTTAAGCCGCATCTGTGGGTAATGGCGCTTGCGCTTATATGCATGATCCTGACCTCCGCCCTCGGGGGTGTGTCGCTGGGCATGATAATACCGGTGGTGGACAATATCCTGACGGGTAAGAGCATTGTCCTTCCTGGAGTTCAGCATGTGCCGGGTTTCCTGGTAAACCTGATAGATAAAGTAAACAATATGCCGAAAGGTTTATTGTTGAACCTGGTGGTCCTTATAATATCTCTTTTATTCCTGTTAAAAGAGGGATTCTTGTTTTTCCAAACATGTTTTATGAACCAGTTGGGCCAGGCAGTGCTTAAAGACGTCCGCCAGGCCATATACGAAAAACTCCTGGCGCTCTCGAATAATTTTTATTCAAGCGTCAAGACAGGCGAACTTGTTTCCAGGGTCACATTCGACGTAGGCACCATTGTTAATTCCATCACGGAAGGCCTTACCGACCTTTTATGGCAGCCTATCCAACTCCTGATATATACACTGATATTAATATGGATAAAGGCATATTTTTCCATTTCGTTATGGCTTATACTCATCACGGTTTTTGTATTCCCGCTGATAATATTTCCGGTAATAAAAATAGGCAACAGGCTGAGGAAGATCAGCACCGCGATGCAGGAAAACATGGCGGACATAAACTCCATCCTTTTCGAGACCATTTACGGCATAGGCATAGTAAAATCATTCTCCGCGGAGAATTACCAGAGAAAAAAATTCCTGGACCATAATAACCGCTACTATAAGATAATTATAAAGTCGGTAAAACGCCTGGCTATAATAAGCCCGCTGGGAGAATTCGTGGGGATGTTATGCGTGGGCGTGGTTTTATGGTGCGGGGGCAGGGAGGTAGTGGAGGGGCGCTTAAGCGCGGGCGCGTTTATCGCGTTCCTCGCGGCTTTGCTCTCGCTGCTCAAGCCTCTTAAGAGACTTTCGAGGTTGTATGGCATCAACCTGCAGGCGATAGCCGCGATAACAAGGGTTTTCGATATATTGGATACGGAGATAACTATAAAAAATAAACCGGGTGTAACAGCCCTGGTGAGCTTTAAAGATTCCATAGAGTTCAAAAATATAAGTTTTTCTTATAATAAAGACAGGGCCATATTGAATGATATAAACCTTAAGCTGGCAAAAGGCGGAATCCTTGCCATGGTCGGGATGAGCGGCGCGGGTAAAACCACATTCGCTAATCTGATACCGAGGTTCTATGATCCTGATAAGGGCGCTGTGCTTATAGACGGAAGGGATATCAGGGATTTTACGGTAGAGTCATTGCGCGGCCAGATAGGCATAGTGAGCCAGGAAACGATCCTTTTTAACGATACTTTAAAAAATAATATCGCGTTCGGGAAACCCGAGGCATCGCTGGAAGCGATAATGATAGCGGCAAAGGCGGCGAACGCGCATAATTTCATCATGAAAATGCCCCAGGCTTACGCGACAGTCATAGGCGACAGGGGTATCAAATTATCAGGCGGGGAAAAACAAAGGATAGCTATTGCCCGCGCGCTTTTCAAGGACCCTCCTATACTTATATTGGATGAAGCGACCAGCCAGCTTGATACAGAGTCGGAAAAACTGGTCCAGGAAGCGATCAACAGGCTTATGGCGAACAGGACGGTATTTGTCATCGCCCACAGGCTTTCCACGGTCCAGCACGCCGATAATATAGCGGTATTCGAGGCCGGGAGGATAGTGGAAACAGGCACGCATGGCCAATTATTGAAAAAATCAGGTGTTTACAAGCACCTTTACGAGCTTCAGTTCAAATCCGCTCAGAGGTAAAAAATAGCTTGAAATAGAGGGCATGATATTATATAATACTTCGCCTAAACCAAAAAGATCCCTCGCCGCATAAAATATAACAAGGGCGGCTCGGGATCGAATTTGTTTCGCAAATTTGAGGAGGAAAAGTGGATACAGAGTTAATTAAACAGTTATTGGAAGCGGGGGTCCATTTCGGCCATCATGTGAGCAGGTGGAATCCCAAGATGAAGAGATTTATATTCGGGGAAAGGAGTAATATCTATATAATAGACCTCGAAAAGACAGTGGACTACCTGAACCAGGCAAGGGATTTCGTGAAGAATGTCGCGGCGAAGGGGGAGTCGGTCCTGTTTGTCGGCACAAAACGCCAGGCGCAGGACATAATACTCCAGGAGTCCCAGCGCTCAGGCATGTATTATATAAAAGACAGGTGGCTCGGAGGCACCCTGACCAATTTCAAGACCATACGTAACAGCATAAAACGCCTCGAACAGATAGAGACCATGCAGAAAGACGGCACTTTCGACGCGATTACCAAGAAGGAAAAGGCCATCCTTACGAAAGAGATGGATAAGCTGAAAAAGAACCTCCAGGGTATAGTCAGCATGAAAAAGATGCCAGGGGCGCTCTTTATAGTGGATGCCAAGAAGGAGGATATCGCGGTAAAAGAGGCGAGAAAACTCGATATCCCAATAGTGGCTATAATAGACACGAACGCCGACCCGGATCTTATCGATTATCCCATACCTGCGAATGACGACGCATTGCGCTCGATAAAACTTTTGACCGGCCTTATCACGGACAGTATTGTGGAAGGCAGGAAACAGTTCGATGAGTCCAATATCGCGGAACTGGCGAGACAGCAGGAAGAAGAGGACGCTAAAGAGCTGACAGACAAGGAAAAGTCCGAAAAACTTGTCGAGGCGATAAAAGAAGTGCCCATCAAAGACAAGGAAGAGAAGAGAATAAAACCAGTCAAGAAAAAAACCTATAAACCGCAGGCGCCTAAAAGCGAATAAGAAGAAAGAGGTACATTAAGATGGCAATAAGCACGGATATGATAAAAAAACTTAGGGAAAAGACCAACGCCCCCATGATGGATTGTAAAAAAGCGCTGGAGGAATCGAACGGAGACCTGGAAATAGCCGTGGATATATTGAGAAAAAAAGGCCAGATAGTCGCGCTTAAAAAAGCCGGCCGCTCGGCAAAGGAAGGCGTTATAGGGTCTTATATACATTCAAACAGCAAGATAGGCGTGCTCCTGGAGGTTAACTGCGAAACGGATTTTGTCGCGCGCAACGAGGATTTCAGGCAGTTTGTAAAGGACGTCTCGATGCATGTCGCGGCCACTTCGCCCAGTTATGTGTCGCGCGAGGAAGTGCCCGCGCATATCCTCGAAAGAGAAAAAAATGTTTTAAAAGACAGTGTCAAGAATAAACCCGAGAATGTGGTTGAAAAAATAGTCCAGGGCAAACTGGAGAAATTCTATTCGGAAGTCTGCCTTCTTGACCAGTTTTTCGTGAAGAATGACAAGATAACCATAAAAGAGTACCTGAACGAACTTATAGGGAAGATAGGAGAAAATATCCTTATCCGCAGGTTTGTGAGATTTCAGGTAGGCGAAGATATACAATGACGCAGAAAAAGCCGGCATATAAAAGAGTGGTTTTGAAGATGAGCGGCGAGGTATTGCAGGGCGCCCGGGGTTATGGTATAGATCCAGAGGTAACCCGCTCCATCGCGGAAGAGATAAAAGACGTGAAGAAGCTTGGTACGCAGATAGCCATTGTTATAGGAGGAGGCAATATCTACAGGGGAAGCACCGCTTCCGGCCAGGGCGTGGACAGGATCACGGCTGATTATATGGGTATGCTCGCGACGGTCATAAACGGCCTGGCGCTGCAGGACTCTCTTGAAAAAGCCGGCGTATTTACGCGTGTCCAGACAGCCATAGATATGCAGGAGCTGGCAGAGCCATATATAAGAAGGAAGGCGGTAAGGCATCTTGAAAAAGGCAGGGTAGTGATATTTGTGGCGGGCACGGGCAATCCATATTTTTCCACGGACACCGCAGCGAGCCTGAGGGCGATCGAGTTGTGCGCGGATGTCATACTAAAGGCTACTAAGGTGGACGGCGTATATTCCGCGGACCCTAAAAAGGACAAGACCGCCGTGAAATTCAACAAAGTCAAATATCTCCAGGTACTTAAAAAAGGCCTTAAGGTTATGGACGCGACAGCGGTGAGCCTTTGCATGGATAATAAGCTCCCGATCATTGTTTTCAATCTCACGAAAAAAGGCAATATAAAAAGAGTTTTGACCGGAGAGAAGATAGGAACGATCGTGTGTTAGCTGTAAAAAAGTCTCTCGCCGCATATCGGTCGGCATTATGGCGGCTCGGGACGAATTTTGTTTCACAAAATTCGGAGGCAATTATGGAGCCGTTGCAAAAACAGATACACGATACAGAGGAAAAACTAAAAAAAGCGGTGGATGCCACAATAAGGGAATTTTCCGAGATACGCACGGGCCGCGCGAACCCGGCTATCGTCGAAGGCGTAATGGTGGAATGTTATGGCACGCATATGCCAATGAAACAGGTAGCTACGATATCTATACCTGAGCCCAGGCTTATCGCGATACATCCATGGGATGCGTCCAATATCCAGGCGATCGAAAAGGCCATCCTCAAATCAGAGCTCGGCATAACCCCTGTGAATGACGGAAAACTTATAAGGATATCCATACCCACTCTTACCAAAGAGAGGATAGATGAACTTAAGAAGATATTACATAAGATCGCGGAACAGGGAAGAGTTTCCATAAGGACTGTCAGGAGAGACGCGATGGCGGCAGTGGATAAGCTGGAATCATCCAAGGCGATCACGGAAGACGCGAAGTTCAAAGGCCACGAGGATATCCAGAAACTTACGGAAAAATATACAAAGAAAATAGACGAACTGCTTGTAAATAAAGAAAAGGAACTGGTATAATTGTAACCGGCTTCGAAAGCCGGATTGAAATTTATGTGGGCCGCTAGCTCATCTGGTAGAGCACTACACTTTTAATGTAGTTGTGCCGCGTTCAAGTCGCGGGCGGCTCACCATCAATTTTCGCCTCCATTCCATGAAACCCTTCGAGATTATCGATCACACCGCTGACGCAGGTATAAAGGTACAAGGCGCCACCCTCACGGAATTATTTGAAAACGCAGCCAAAGGCATGTTCGCTGTCATAGCCGGGGAAGGATATAAAGCCCAGGGCACAAAGGTCGAAAAGAAAATAACGGTAAAAGAGAACAGGGACGATATCGAATCCGTGCTGGTAAGCTGGCTGTCGGAACTGCTTTATCTGTTTAACAGGGAAAAAATATATCTCGACAGTTTCAGGATATTGAGCCTGAATAATAACGGTATAGAGGCCGAGGCAGGCGGGGTCAATATAGACCTTTACCAGAGTGATCTCTACAGGGAAATAAAGGCTGTTACTTTTCATAACCTCAAGATACAGGAAAACGAAGAGGGTTTTAACTGCGTTATTATTTTTGATTTGTAATTATGGCTTACGCCTGGCAGGGTAAATTAGAAAAGCTGGACGATTTCCGCTGGAAAATCCCCCAATCCTACAAATCCGGAATGAAAGTCCCGGGCATTATTTACGCTAACGAAAAACTCCTTCCCGAAATACTCAATGACAAGGCCCCTGAACAGGTGGCGAATACCGCGTTTTTGCCGGGCATTGTCAAATATTCACTAGCCATGCCCGATATCCATTGGGGATACGGTTTTAGTATTGGAGGCGTGGCAGCGACCGATCCCAAAGACAATGGCGTGATATCCCCGGGAGGCGTGGGATATGATATCAATTGCGGGGTGAGGCTTGTACGCAGCGACTTGACATTAAATGATCTGAAGCCCAGGCTTGAAACCCTGGTAAACGCGCTGTTCAATAATATCCCTTCAGGGGTTGGCTCGAGCGGTAATATAAAGGTAAGCGCCAGAGAAGAAAAAGAGATTTTTTTAAAAGGCGCGGCATGGGCGGTAAAAAAAGGCTATGGCTTGGAAGAGGACCTGGAATTCACGGAAGACAGGGGTTTTATGGAAGGCGCGGACCCTTCTATTGTCTCTAAAAGGGCGTATGAGAGAGGCGCTGACCAGTCAGGCACGCTTGGTTCCGGGAATCATTTTTTGGAGATACAAGTTATAGACGAAATATATGACGAGGTAAAAGCGAATTCGTTCGACTTATTCAAAGGCCAGGTCACAATGATGATCCATTCAGGCTCAAGGGGCCTCGGCTACCAGATATGCGATGATTATGTCAAGGGCATGGTAAGCTGTTTGGATAAATATGGTATAAATGTGCCTGACAGACAATTGGCGTGCGCCCCGCTCGATTCACCTGAGGGGAGAGGTTACCTTGCGGCCATGAAATGCGCCGCTAATTACGCCTGGGCAAACAGGCAGTGCCTTATGCATCTCGCGAGAAATGTCTTTGAGAAAATTTTTAATAAAAGCCACAGCTCAATGGGGTTGAAACTTGTTTATGACGTGGCGCATAATATCGCGAAGATGGAAAAACATAGAACAAACCGTGGCGAGCGCGTATTATGCGTACACCGTAAAGGCGCTACACGGGCGTTCCCGCCCGGGCACGCTGACCTGCCGGAGGCGTATAAAGAAACAGGCCAGCCTGTTATTATCCCGGGAGATATGGGCAGGTGTTCTTATGTCCTGGCAGGCGCTCCTGCCAGTATGGAAGAGACATTCGGAAGCACCTGTCATGGTGCGGGCAGGCGGCTGTCGCGGTCGGGAGCCATAAAAACTTGCGCGGGAAGACAAATTGATAAGGAACTTTTTAATAAAAGTGGTATAATAGTCAGGGCAAAGGCAAGAGGAACACTGGCAGAAGAAGCGCCTGAAGCGTATAAAGATGTGAATGAAGTTGTGGATGTGGTCCATGGCGCCGGGCTATCACTAAAAGTAGCCAGGATGCGCCCCCTCGGAGTCATCAAAGGTTAACTAAGGTAAGATTTGTGACACTGTCACAAATCTTACCTTAAGGAGAAGGTATGTTGGACATTAAATTTATAAGAGAAAATCCGGACGCTGTAAAGACATCCATAAAGAACAGGAACCTTAAACTGGATATCCAGGAAGTCCTTAACCTGGATAGTGAAAGAAGAAAGATCCTCGTAGAGGTTGAGGGATTAAAAGCAGAAAGAAACGCTATTTCCAAGAAAGGCAAGCCTGATAAAGCCATTATTGATAAAATGAAGTCGTTATCCCAAAAAGTAGATGATTTAGATGAAAAAGTGGAGGTAATTGATAAAAAATTAGGCAATTTATTGCTTTATATCCCAAATATACCTCATAATTCAATACCTATTGGAAGTCCTGAAAACAATAAAGAGATTAGGAAGTGGGGTAATTTAAGGCAGTTTGATTTTAAACCTAAAACGCATATGGAAATAGGTGAAGACCTGGATATACTTGATTTTCCAAGATCTTCAAAGATATCAGGCTCAGGCTTCTGTCTTTTTAAGGGGCTGGGCGCGCTGCTTGAAAGAGCGCTTATTAATTTCATGCTTGATTTGCATACGAATAACCATGGATATAAAGAAATATTTCCGCCTTTTCTTGTTAACAGGGCAAGCATGACAGGCACAGGGCAATTGCCAAAACTCGAAGAGGATATGTACAAATTAAAAGATGACGAATTGTTCCTTATCCCTACAGCGGAAGTCCCTGTTACCAACATACACAGGGATGATGTCCTGGATGAATCGGAATTACCTGTGTTTTATACAGCGTATACAGCCTGTTTCAGGCGCGAAGCAGGTTCTTACGGCAAAGACACGAAAGGCCTTATGAGGGTACATCAGTTTGACAAGGTGGAACTCGTGAAGTTCGTAAAGCCCGAGACGTCTTTCGATGAGCTGGAAAAACTATTGAATAACGCGGAAACAGTCCTGCAGAAATTAGGCCTGCCTTACAGGGTGGTCATGCTTTCCACAGGCGATATGAGTTTCGCGGCCAGCAAATGCTATGATATCGAGGCTTGGGCGCCGGGCATAGAAAAGAACCTGGAAGTTTCGAGTTGCAGCAATTTCACGGATTTCCAGGCGCGGAGGGCCAATATAAAATACAGGACAAAGGATAAAAAACTTGAATATGTACATACCCTCAATGGTTCGGGCGTGGCAATGGCGCGGACAGTGGTATGCCTGCTCGAAAATTACCAGCAGAAGGACGGAAGCGTAATTATACCCGAAGTGCTCAGGCCTTATATGGGCGGCAGGGAAAGGATAACTAAATGAGGATACTGCGTTTCATAATCAGCATATTGCTCATCCCTGTCTGCGTAATAGGGACCGTCAGTTTTTATAATGGTATTTCAAATATAAATATTTCCAGGACAGGCTTATCTTTTATACTGGGCGCGTTATTATATTCGGTGGTCCATCTTTTGATTTGCCGGCTGGATTTTTTATATGTGTTAGGCCATGAGTCGGCCCATGCCCTGGCTACAATTTGTTCCGGAGGTAAAGCCAGCAATATGAAGGTATCGTCAAAGGAAGGCAGTGTTAAAACAACAACGCCTAATTTTTTCGTTATGCTGGCGCCGTACCTGGTGCCGATTTACACTGTTGTTATAGCCGCGGCTTATTTTGCCCTGTCATTTTTTATGGATACGGACAGATACTCAAGCGTGTTTATATTCCTTATAGGTTTCACCCTAATGATGCATCTTGTTTATACGGCTGAATCCATGCGGGGCAAACAGCCGGACCTTATAAAAACAGGGTATCTGTCGTCGATATCTTTTATCTATATTTTTAACCTTATCATAGTCTTTCTTATAGTAAGCTTTTTTTTCCAGGAAGCGTCTTTTATAGATTTTGTGTCGGACATTTACGAAAATACCGGGGATTTTTACTGGTTTTTCTGGAAGCAGTTATTTTTGTAAGGATTTAACGGAGAAGTGCGTGAGCGGTTTAAACGGCATGCCTGGAGAGCATGTGTAGTCGCAAGGCTACCTAGGGTTCGAATCCCTACTTCTCCGCCATTCATCTTTTTTTCTTGAAAAGATTTTCGGTATAATTATAATTTTCAAAATAGCATGTCCCCTATTTTTAATAGAATGAGATTTTATGGGATTTAAAAATAAGTTTTTTTATTACAGTCTTTTAGTGTTGTACGTTTTTTTCATAGTTATATTGGTAGATTTTTTGTTTTATATAAAATATTATAATAAAATAATCCCTCCCAAAGATATTTTAAACCGCAGCATCCCTCATCAGTATGTCCTTATTAATCAACCTCAAGACGATAAGGAAAGCAGTCCGGTACATTTTTCAAAAAATAAACACAAGGGAGTGATACGTATTGGATGTTTTGGTGATTCTTCTACACATGGTGATGAAGTAAGTTTTCGCTATGATTATCCATCCTTGCTGCAAAGATTGTTGGAGGAACGAGGTTTTTCTAATGTCGAAGTTATTAATTTTGGTCAAAGCGCAATAGGTTTTCATCAATCTTTTAATAAATGGCGGTATTTTGGAAAAGAATACGATCTCGACTATGTCATTTTAGGGCCGTCGTGTTTCCAATTTGAACGGGATTGTACTTTTTCAAATGGATGGGATAATGCTACGAAAGACAGCTTCCATATAATAAAAGCCAGATATATTATTGAGCACGATGAATTACGATTAATTGAACCCGTAGGTGTTTCTTATGGGGATATGGTAAAGAACTATGTACGTTTTGTCCCGTATTGGCGCTATCTGCGGTATGATATGCGAGCGCCTGCTTTCATTGAGGCCCCTGTTGATTTTATAGTTCCAAAAAGAAGGTTTAAAAAGAACCCATTTTATTATCATCCTTCCATGAATGATGAGATGAAAGAAATATATAAAAGACTAATGAGTGAAATGGTAAAACAAACCTCCCAAGTAATATTGTTCAATGGCGATCCGGAAATTGTTCGTTTAGGCCGCGAGGTAAAACCCGAGGGATTATATGCTTTTTATGTCACATCAAAAAATAACTTCCTATACCATGCATATAAAGGGCATTGTAGCCCTAATGGAAATGAACTTATGGCAGAGTACATTTTTGCATGTTTGACAGGGACTGACGTTATGCGTGTTCCTTCTGTAGATTTTGAAAATCCCGACAGTTTTTTTCAAGACTTGAATACTGTCCCATTTCATAGTTTGGCACAGTATAGTAAAATAAGCATTGAAATGAATGGAACAGAAATTGGGAAGTTTTATGATATGACGCATGAAACATGGTTTCCGTATTGCACAGGGCCGGATTGTTTATCTACGGTAGATACGTTTGCTAACGTAAAATCACTTATCGGGTTCAAGTCAGGGCAAGGAACTTTTGCTGATACGATATTTTCTGCGGTTGACTTTAACCTTTCAAATAATGCTGCTGCTATCCTGCAGAGTAAGTGGAGGGGGGAGACTACAACTATTCAATTGGCGCCCCTGCAATTTATTCACAGAGGTATTAATATAGGAACTGTTGATTTTGGGAATTTTTATTTTGACAAGGGTATCAATTGTATTATATTGGATAAGGAATCATTGGCCACTCAGTTATCCGGTTTACCTAATGGAGCTGATGTTGTTATTAGCGTAGATAATCAACCTATATTATGCGGCAAGAATTATACTAACGATCCAAAGATACATTTTAACTGTACAAATATCTCTCGTTATTTCACTATTAACGCCGATGGTAACGTTTTGCTTGATGTTTCTCGGCTGCCTCAAGAAGGGAACGTTTATTTAAGACTGGATATGGATGATCCCGCGGCTACTGTGCGTCTTCCGGTCGCGCACTGGAGGAAGGTTGAGTATGAATTTCAGTTTGAAAATCATATAAAAAATCTATTGGTGCATCAAAAGAAATAATTTTAAATATACTCCTAAAAAATCTTATCCCCAAGGTTTAAAAGATGGATATGGAAAAATAAGAGCTATAATTTAAACAGCGATCTGAAAAAACTATACGATTTCTGTATACCAAACGACTTGCATAAACATAACTTGTTTATTATAATAGCGTTGGAGACGGGTAGGCTGGATTCCCTGCTTCTCCGCCATCCTGCGCCTAATGCATGGTGTCCATGCATTGCAGGCTTCCTCCTACGCTAAAGCTTCGGAGGACAAGTCGGATGGCAGGCCATTATTCGAATGGAGGGCATGTTATGAACCTGGTCAATATATTGAAAGAGATGGTTGATAAAAAGGCTTCCGATGTTATTTTGAAAGCGGGCAGTCCTGTCTGCATGAGAATAAACGGGGAACTCTTTAAGGACGGGGATACCCTGAATGAACACGATCTCGAAGCCTTGAGCGGGGAAGTGATCAATAAAGGCCAGAAGCGCGTCTATAAAGACCTGAGGGAGAGCGTGGTATGTTTTGGAATAAAGGACCTGGGCCGGTACAGGGCTACTATCTTCCAACAAAGAGGCACGCCTGTCATCGTAATAAGGGCTATCAATACACAGGTGCTCGCGTTCGATGAATTAAATCTTCCCGTGAAAGTCCTTGAGGACCTGTGCGGAGAAAAAAGAGGCCTTATCCTTGTGACAGGCACTACAGGCAGCGGGAAGTCCACGACCGTAGCCAGCATGATAGAATATATAAACAAGAACATGGCAAAGCATATTATAACGCTCGAAGACCCCATAGAATTTTTGTTCCAGGATAAAAGGGCGACTATAAGCCAGCGGGAGATAAGGATAGATACGGAAAGTTTTCACAGGGCGCTGGAATATACTATGCTCCAGACCCCGGATGTCATATTTATAGGAGACATAAGGACAGCTGATATTATGGCGATCGCGCTTACCGCCGCGGAGACAGGGCAGCTCGTGATAGCGAATCTGCATACAATAAGCACCGCCCACACCATCGAAAGGGTCGTGAATTTTTTCCAGCCCCATCAGCACGCCGAGGTCAGGATGCAGATATCTTTATTATTGAAAGGCATCATGTCGCTGAGGCTCGTGCCTTTGAAAGACGGGTCAGGCAGAGTGCCCGCCGCGGAGGTATTAATTCCCACGCCTACCATAATAGACCTTATCAGGGAAGGTAAGATCCACGAGATAGAATATTACCTGAAAGACGGCGGTATGTACGGCATGCAGACCTTTAATCAGGTCCTTCTGGATCTCTACCGGGCAGGCAAGATAACAAAAGAAACAGCCATCAATTTCGCGGAAAAGAAAGACGAATTGATAATGGGGCTGAAGGAATTACGTTAGTAAAAAATAAAACGGAGAGGTGGCTGAGCGGTTTAAAGCGGCGGTCTTGAAAACCGTTGTGGGTTTGCGCCCACCCCGAGTTCGAATCTCGGCCTCTCCGCCATGTAGAAAATGGATGGTATCAATAAGCCGGTACCCCTTTATTATTCTTAACTCAGAAAAAAATGCCAGATAAAATGAAAATCTCTCTTATTTCTATGGATGAATTTTCCGGGTCTTTAGGGTTAAGATCGATTTCTTCCTATCTGAAACAGAGAGGGTATGATGTTAAAATAATATTCCTGATCCCGTATAAAAGGTTTGATTGTGGGCAGTCTTTTTCTACAAGGATATTAGAGGAACTGGCTAAAGTAGCAGGAGATTCGGATATTATCGGCATTTCATCCATGACAGATAAATTTAAAAAAACCTCTCAAGTAATTGATTATCTTAAAAAATTGGATAAGCTTGTAGTGTGGGGCGGGTTCCATGCAACCAGTTGTCCGGATGAATGTATAGAATACGCGGATGCGGTATGTATTGGCGAGGGGGAAGAAGCTTTTCATGAACTTATCGAAGCCTTAGAAAAAAAATTACCCTATTTTGATATTAAAAATTTTTGGTTTAAATATAATAATCAAATCATAAAAAATAGCGTCAGGCCTTTAATAGCGGATTTAAATTCATTGCCTCCTGCGGATTTTGAGGCCGATACACATTATGTTCTGGATAATAACGTAATTACCAAAGCCGGTAAATGGTATGAAAAATTGGATAATGTCTGTATGCATACGGCACGGGGATGCCCGAATGCCTGCAGCTATTGCTTTAATTCTTTTCTGCGAACCTTGTATCATGGTAAAGGCTCAATCGTAAGAAAGACCAGCATGGAAGTCGTGCTCAGGCAATTAAAATCTCTCAAAAGTAAACTACCGAGCTTAAAATTTATATGGTTTACTGATGATATTATGTTTATAAGGACATCTCAGGAATTAAAGTTGTTCGCCGCAGAGTATAAAGAAACGGTTGATCTGCCTTTCCAGTGTTACGTAAGTCCTAACACCATTGATGAAAAAAAACTTGAACTGCTTATTGACGCAGGATTGGCTAAACTGGAAATGGGGATACAGACAGGAAGTGAAAAAGTGAACAGGGACCTTTATAATCGTAATATTTCCAACGCGGCCGTTATAAAGGCATCCCAAATAATAAGTAGATATAAAAAATCGATACCGGAATTAAATTACCAGGTGATATTTTGCAATCCTTATGAGTCAGGGGAGGATTTGACGGCAACCATCAGTTTATTATTAAAACTATCCGCCCCGTTTTATTTACAAACGTTTATTCTGCAGTTTTTTCCGGCATCGGCGTTATACGCCAGGGCAAAATGCGATGGATTATTAGATAAGGAAGAGACTGCAAATTATAATAATTACTCAGGAGACTTAAAGTTAAATGCCAATGAAATCTATTTAAATTTCCTGGTTTCTCTCTTAAATGGTCGGATAAGATCTAAAATAATGGGGGATGTACCCAGGTCATCGGTGCCTCTTTTAATAAACCGGAAGGTAGTAGACTATTTTAATGCCCATAGCCAAGAAATAACCGCATTAATAAAGTATTTAGGAAAGAAAGAAATGTCTTTCCGCCTAAAATTAAGAAGATGTCTGATAGTTTATCGATTTATTTTAAGGTGTATTTTTATAAGATACTTCATATTCCAGATCCCGGAATCTAAGATTTGCAGCCATGCGATACCGGAATAAGAAGATATGATTTTTTTGAGCCATGGCTGCGTACCGCCATCGTCATAATCTTGTCAGGAGGGCAATATGATAAAGAAAAGTAATGTGTCGATTTTACTGGTTGCGCTGGTGTCGCTGGTAGTTTTTATCGCGAATATATCAATACGTTCAAATAATCCCCATCGGATAGTTATCAGCAAATTCGATTCTAGGAATTCCGTTAAAACCGTGGAGTATGGCAGCAGGGATTTTAATCTGGCTGTTACAAGCGCCGCTAAGAGTGAATCGCCGTTCGGCCGTTCGCTTAAATTGACGTTAAAACTTATTCCCGGCAGTTACAATTTCCTGGCTTGCGGTCAGGGGCTTATTAATAAAAAATTAGACTGGGAAAACAGGCCGGCCGATTTAAACTGGGATGATGTTATCGGGATTTCGTATAAGGTGTATATTGAGCCGATAAAAGGCGTTCCCGGGAAGATAAGCATGGTTAATATCGCCACAGACGTTATTGACGGGGACGGCGAGATACTGCGCGCGGTTAAGGCTATACACGCAGGAGAATGGATAGAGGAGCGGGTTTATTTTAAAGAGCTAGTTACCCGGTACGATTACCAGCGTGATTGGAAAAGCGTTAGATGGGACGGGACAGGTAAAGACAAAACCTCTTTAAGCCAGGTTAATAATATGGTAAAATCATATCAATTTGAAGTTATGGGCATCGTCAGTGATACACCGGTCGACCTGGCGGCAAATCAGATAAAAGTCACGCTGTATATTGATGAAGTGGCATTGATTCGATTTAGATAAATCTTTTATGATATTTTATGGAGGCATGAATTTGTTCGACCGAGCGAAAAAAAGATACAGACTAAGAGTTATCATACCGGCGTTTCCCGCGTTTAATATCTACTCCCGCATAGCCCGGGGGACTACGGCGCTCGGGCCAGTGTCTGTTGCCACAGCTGTGCATGAAATGGAAAGGTGGGATGTAGAAGTTATTGATGAAAATAATCTTCGCATGCACGGCCCCATAAGCGAAGAAGGAGGGGTTGACAATGATTTTCTCCAGAAGCTTAGGCCCGCGGATGTCGTAGGGTTATACGGCGGGCTTACAAGCACGATCCCGCGGCTGTATAAACTGGCGCGTTATTATAAAGGTAAAGGGGTAATTACCATAGCTGGGGGCCAGCATTTTGTCGAAGACACAATACCTGAGGCGCTCTCATCAGGCGTTGATTATGTTGTTATAGGCGAAGGCGAAGATACCATCAGGGAATTGCTCCTGGCTATAGAGCATAACAGGGACGCCAGCAATATAAAAGGCCTTGCGTATATAAAAGACGGCAAGGTATTTTATACGCCTCCAAGAGAAGCCCAGGTGGATTTTGATAAACTACCCATACCTGATTTTTCCCTTGTCCGCTACGCCAAGATCAGCCTGTATCCTGTTGCCAGGATAAGAGGATGTGGAATGGATTGTGAGTTCTGCACTGTCAAAGGCAAGCCGCGGTACGCCTCTCCGGAACGCCTGCTCGAGCAGATAAGCTACCTTGTTGAGACAAGGAATGCCAGGCATTTTTTTATAGTAGATGACCTTTTCGGACAGCAGCGCGAAGAAACCATAAAGTTCTGCAATATGTTAAGAGATTACCAGAAAAGCATAGGAATGAGATTGGACCTGGGCGCCCAGATACGATTAGACAAGGCTAAAGACTCGGAATTGCTCTCTGCCATGCGCCAGTGCGGTATCAATACAATAGCCATAGGTTATGAGTCACCGATCGCGGAAGAGCTGAAGGCAATGAATAAACATCTTAATCCGCAGGCTATGCTGGATTTAACCAGGATATATCATAAGGCAGGGTTCCTGATACACGGTATGTTCATATTCGGTTATCCAATGCCTGAAGGCGTGGATTTCAGGATGTCTGCGGAGGAACGTGTTAAGCGTTTCAGGGCGTTTATCAGCAAGGCCAAGATAGATACTATCCAGGTCTTACTGCCCGGGCCTCTGGCCGGGACAGAATTAAGGAAAAGGCTTGAAAAACATAATAGGATATACCCGATAGAAGATATAGGCTGGGAGTATTACGACGGTAATTTCTCTCTTTTCGAGCCGGATGAACCCATGAGCCCTGAAGATATGCAGGCAGCCGCTAAAAAGATCATGGG
>JBAZEP010000011.1:0-46464 GCA_041653835.1 Candidatus Omnitrophota bacterium | reverse complement strand
ACCCTTACAAAAAAAGCGATAAGCCCACAGACCTTACCCTGTATGTCAGGCAGATGGAAATACGCGAGCTCATTAAAAAATGGGGCGATAATAACGGTTCGACAGCTGTAGTGGACCACGGAGCGAACCCGGGGCTCGTGTCCCACTTCACAAAAATAGCGCTGGAAGATATTTCCAAAAAAATAATTTCTGAAAAACCGAAAGATAAGCGCGTAAACATATTGAAAGAAGCGCTGGACAGCAAAAATTATCCGGAACTTGCCAAAAACTCCGGAGTGAAAGTAATTCATATAAGCGAACGCGACACGCAGATAACCGATAAACCCAAAGAAGTGGACGAGTTCGTAAATACCTGGAGTATTGAAGGATTCTTTGAGGAAGGAGTCGCCCCTGCTGAGATGGGCTGGGGCACGCATGAGAGGAATATTCCCAAAGGCGCGTGTTTCCATAAGGCCGGGCCCAGGAACCAGATATGCCTTGAAAGCATGGGAGTGAATACATGGGTGCGCTCGTGGGTCCCTGATTGCGAGATCCTGGGCATGGTCATACGGCACGGGGAGGCGTTCGGGATTTCGGACAGGCTTACCGTGTGGAATAAGAGGGGTAAAGCGATTTACAGGCCTACGGTACATTACGCGTATTGCCCGTGCGACGCGGCCATAAACTCCCTGCATGAACTTGAAATGAGAAGATATAACCTACAGGAAAAACAAAGGATAATGAATAACGAGATAATCAAGGGTGACGACAGGCTGGGTGTGCTCCTGATGGGGCATGATTTCAATTCATGGTGGACAGGAAGTTTACTGGACATCGGGGAAGCGAGAAAATTAGCCCCGAACCAGAACGCGACCACCCTGCAGGTGGCGATATCAGTAGTGTCGGCGGCAAAATGGATGATAGAAAACCCCTCCAGGGGTTTTAACCTCCCCGATGACCTGCCGCATGAGGACATCATGAAGATCGCGAAACCATATCTGGGGCCTTTTGTTTCGATACCGGTGGATTGGACCCCGCTTAAAAATTATGATAAGTTCTTCAGGACATTGGGCCTCAAAAAACCCAAAGACAAGGATGTCTGGCAGTTCACGACATTTCTGGCATGAGAAAAAAACCAGGCGGTATTGAAAATTTGATCCGCAGGATGCTCAAAAAGCACTCATCCCCCCTTCTCCTGATACAGGAAGACATGCTTGAAAAACAATACAAGGCATTCCGCAAGGCATTGCCCGAAGTCATGCCTTACTACGCCATAAAAGCGAACCCATCCCCATGTATCATCAAAAAATTCGTGGAACTTGGTTCGGGTTTCGATGTGGCGAGCGCGAACGAAATGAACACAGTACTTGAACTCGGCGCGAGCCCGGAAAAAATAATATTCGCCAATACCATAAAATCCAACGAAGATATAAGGACAGCTTACAAGAAAAAAGTCAAGTTCATGACCTTTGACAATGAACCAGAGCTATATAAGATCGCGAAATACTGTCCTGGAGCGAAAGTTCTCATACGCATAAAAGTAGCGAATATCGGAAGCATCGTGGAATTATCGCTCAAATTCGGAGCAGACCCTGAGCAATCTATATTCTTGCTGAAAAAAGCGAGATCCATGGGACTAAAGCCTGTGGGCCTGAGCTTCCACGTAGGAAGCCAATGCACCAATTCGGAGAATTATCTACAGGCGCTTGAAGTAGCGTCAGCCATATTTAACGAAGCTAAACAGTCAGGCCTGTTCCTGAACATACTGGACATAGGCGGCGGGTTCCCGATAAGACATTTCGACAAAGACAACCATCTTACGTTCGAGCGCATGGCAACTCAGATCAGGAAAAAACTGAAAAGGCTTTTTGACAAGAATGTGAAATTCATAGCTGAGCCGGGCAGATTCTTCGCGGGGCCTTCGGGAATACTCATAACGCAGGTTATCGGAAGGACGTTCAGGAATAACAAGAATTATTACTATCTAAATGACGGGCTTTACGGCGATTTCTCAGGCATAGTGTTTGACCACTGTAAATATGAATTCAAGACATTGAAACGCGGGCAGAGATTCCTGAGCACCCTGGCAGGACCCACGTGCGATTCATTCGATACGATATCTTTAAGCGAAGACCTTCCTGAACTTGATGTGGGCAATGTCGTGTATGTAAAAAATATCGGGGCTTATTCATGCGCGAGCGCTGTGCCTAACTTCAACGGTTTCAAGCCGGCTAAGATCGTAATGTGTTAGTTTGGTTTTATTAATTACTTACTTCTATAATCTCTTTTTTAAATCTTAAACCTTTTATCTTCTCTCTCAACAAATACAGAGCTTGATTAAATTTCATATTTATTTTTTCTCTCAACTTTAATCTGCTTTCCGTAAAGCTTTCATTTACGGCCTCTTTCTGCTCTATTGCATCATTGACTGTTTCATGTTTTTTATGTAGGCCTGATTTAGCGTATTTAAAGGGAGCTACAATCATATTAACCATAAAAGATACCGCCGGCAAAAACATAACCACTTCTTTATATCCAGGCAGTATCGCTATAAAAAGAAATAGGAATATAAACCCGGATAGTATACCTAATTTATATTTTTTTAAAGCTTCCTTTATGCCAAGCTCGGCTACTCCCTTTTGAGTAACATAGAATCCTTCATTATTCCCAATCAAATAGGACCAAACACCTTCAAGCATGGGGATCACAGCCAAAGGAGCGATATCCGTAGCTAACTTTATTATTTTTAAAGTTGATCTGGCATTGGAGATTTTGTCTATTTCTTCATCATTTTTTAATAAAAAATAGCGCGATATAGAAATTATTGAAGGCAGTTGCGAACCCCATACAATAAAAGGAAGTACAGGATTGTTGAAGCTCAGCAGAAGAAAAAAAGTAAACGGCACAATTGCCGCGATAGAAATAAAAGTTGTTAAACGCAGCATTAAATCAAATTTCTCTCCAAAACTAAGATTTTTAGAAAGAATGATACTTTTTGTTTTTTTGAATAATAATAAAGTGGTGCCAAAAGCCCATTTTCTTCTCTGTTTATAAAATTCATGGATATTTTCAGGAGCATATTCACCCGATGAAATATAGAGCAAAAATTTCCCATCATAACCAGCAAGCCTGCCGTTAATAGACGTGGCCAGATCTTCGGATGTGGTTTCCTCCCATCCACCTATTTTTTCCAAAGCCTTTTTAGACCATATACCATTGTGTCCTAAAAATGTTGTAAACCCGTACTTATGTCTGACTACCTGTTGCTCTGTATCAAGCGTTTGGTTAAAATTTACTACTTTAGTTATGTCATTATAATCAGGGTTTGTTGTCTTCAGTTTAAATTGCACGAAACCTAATTTTTTTTCTTGGAAAAATTCCGGGATACTATCCAAAAGAGCGGCGCTTGGAACCGTAGAATCCGTATCTAATATTAGAAAATACTCTCCCCTGGCGCTTTGCATTCCAATGTTTAAATTCCTGGCTTTCCATCCTTCAGCTCCATCTCGATGAATAAAAACTATATTATTTTTCTCGGCGTATTCTTTTGTTTTTACGTAATCCCTGGTATCGATTTTAGTGCTATTATCTATTATTTGAAATTCTATTTTTGATTTCGGATATTCCAACGCCAGGGCTGAATCAATGGTTATTTTAAGAATATCGAAATTCTCATTTTTTATGGGGATTTGAACGGTAATAAAAGGTAAATCCTCTTCATTCAAACGTTCAGGTTTTGTATAATCTTTTTTAATAAATAGAGCGGTTATCTCTGTTGCTATCACAGAGTACAGATTGATCAAAAACGGCAAAACCAGATACATTGCCAATGCGCTTACAATCGAACCTGTAAGCGATCCAACAAGTATAGGAGTAACTATGGACATTCCCAAGATTGTGCCATATAAAGAATTATCTTTATCGGCAATTTTATCGCGCTTAATTCCTGTCTTTGCCTGATTACTTGAAACTCTGTTTAATAACTGCTGGTCTTTTTCGGAAAGAAAAGTTTCTTCCACTCGCTCATAATCTCCGAGGGGGACTCGCAGGGCTTTTCTTTGGAAAGCATCAGGATTAGCATAAAGTATACTCTGCCATAAAAATACAACGGTCAATAAAATAGAAATTATTTTTAAATTATACTCTTTTTTAAAGTTCATCATAATAATGGCAAAAAAATAGCCTTTTACAGGTCTATGGTTTAAAAACTTAATTCATATTATAAAGTATGCCTTATAAATAAGAGCCATTCAAGGAAAAAAAGAAAATACTGCCACAGTCGTAAAGCGGGCCGTTGTATAATTCTATTACTTTCTTACCTCTTTTCTCTATAAAATCTCTGATCAATTTCCCATCCGGATGGTTTTTCAGCGAGCCTATAAAAAATACTTTATCCCCGTGGACGCCTGAGGCACCGCCGATAAATCCTGTCTTATAGCCGGGTAATTTTATATAACCAGGCCTTATATGTAGGGGGCGGTCGCGACCGCCCCCTACAACCAATTTATCATAGATACCTTTATCGGATGTAATAATGTTTTTTCCATCCACCGGCACAATAGAACATTTCACGTATCCTTGTTTGACCTTTATAAATCGCGCCTTTAAATTTTCTATATGTTTTTCTATTTTGCCATCGTAGCGGATTATGGATTTTCCGATAGCGCAGGCATCATAAATAATATCTTCAGGGTATTTCGAAGATTTTATTTTTTCGCCCTTAATGCATTCGTAACCGTTGGTTCTTAAAAGTAGGGGGAGGTCGCGACCTCCCCCTACATGTTTTTCTAAATATGGTTCATAAATGACTTTCTTGCCAAAAGAAAACATCATCATATCTGGATGACCGCGGACAGGTTTCGCTAATTTAGGATGCAGCGGCACCTCCGCAGCATAATACCCCATTTGTTTTAACTTCAATTTTGCCTTTTCCGGCATCCTTGGGTCAATAACCGCGGCAGGTTTTCCCCATACCTGCTCCAAACGCGCCATTTGTCCGAAACGTGGATGATACGGCCCCGCGAGCACAACGCCTTTTGTATCCAAATCCTTTGAAGGATGAAGGCCTATGCGGATCACTTTCACGCCTGAGCTCTCAAATATATCGCAGACATTCGCTGACCAATGAACTGCCTGTTCCATTGAAAGCGGTTTATATCTTCCTTTCCTGAATAATTCGGCTAATTTTGTCCCTCTTATAACAATCGCGGGATAAATCCTGGCTGTTTTTGGTTTAAGCTCAATAAGTTTTTTAGCCGTATTTATTGCTTTTTGAAGGGTATCACTAGGAAGCCCGAGCATTACCTGCACGCCCAGGTCAAGGCCTGATCTTTTTATGATATGGCTCGCGGTTTTAATCGCGCTAAAATCAACCGGCCTGTTACATTTTTTTAAAACTTCTTTATCAAGCGACTGCACGCCTATCTCCACCAGGCATCCGCCCATTTTTTTGAACAGCCTTATATTTTCCCGTGTAACAGCCTCGGGATGCGTGGACATGCGTATGCCGGAGATTTTTTTATTTTTTACATAAGGATAAACCGCTTCCAGATATTTCAGCTGGAGAGATCCTGGCAAGAGCGTAAATGTGCCGCCGAAAAACGCGGCCTCCACTCTTTCGCCTTTTTTAATTGTTTTGAGATTTCTTTCTATGATGGCTCTTATTTTATCCGTTGACGGCGCGTCCGAGACAGATGTTATCTTGCGCTGGTCGCAATAGATACATCTATAGGGACAGCCGGCGTGCGGGATAAATAAAGGTATGATTTTCACTTCTCACTTATGGAACAACACCGTAAAAACCATCACGAGCGTGAAGAAGAAAAAGTTTACGTAAGTGAATGTCCGGTAGACCATGTCCGGGCTCTGCACGCCTGTCGGGAACATTGCCAGGAAGCACGCCCATATGCCTATTGCCCAGAAAAGACTGAGGTCTTTGGACGAACGCCGCTTTATGATCCTGACTATAAGCGGGATATTAAACAGCGGAAGCAGTATACTAGCGATCAGGGCTATTTTTTCCAGCATTATGCCTTTCCGGCGCTGCCGAGCACATGCTCGTTCTTGTGCTTGTACATCTTTATAAGTTCGTCCCTTGCCGGCCCGAGATATTTACGGGGGTCGAATTCTTTCGGATTAGTTGAGAAGACTTCCCTTATTTTCGCTGTCATGGCCAGACGGCCGTCCGAATCTATATTTATTTTACACACAGCCGACGTAGTGGCCTTCCTTAACTGCTCTTCGGAAACGCCCGCTGTGTTTTCGAGTTTGCCGCCGTATTTATTTATAATATCCACGTATTCTTTTGGAACGGAGCTCGCGCCGTGTAAAACTATAGGGAAACCCGGTATCCTTTTTTCAACTTCTTCAAGTATATCGAATCTCAAAGGCGGAGGCTGTTCGCCGGGCTTTACTTTGAATTTAAACGCGCCGTGGGATGTGCCTATGGAAATGGCCAAACTGTCGACGCCTGTCTTTTTTACGAAATTCTCCACTTCTTCCGGATGTGTGTAATGGCTTGCCTCGTGGCTCACCTCATCCTCTATGCCTGCCAGGACCCCAAGCTCTCCTTCCACGGTAATGTCATATTTATGCGCGTACGCCACTACTTTTTTGGTAAGCTCGGCATTTTCCTCGAATTTATGCGCGGAACCATCTATCATGACAGAAGAAAACCCCGACTCTATACAGGACACGCACAACTCATATGTGTCCCCATGGTCCAGGTGAAGCGCGACCGGGATATTTGAACCGGCTGATTTTATGATGTCCATGGCGCCCATTGCCATATGCCTGAGCAGGATCTGGTTCGCGTATTTCCTGGCGCCCGAAGAAACCTGGAGTATAACAGGGGAATTCGTTTCCATGCAGGCGGTAATTATCGCCTGGAGCTGTTCCATATTGTTAAAGTTATACGCGGGTACCGCGTATTTGCCCGCCATGGCCTTTTTGAACATATCTCTCGTGTTCACGAGCCCTAACTCTTTGTATGAATGCATAAATCCCCCTTTTTTTATGTGGCGTTATTATATCATTTTATCAAACGCCGGTCAATCCGCCAATTTCCTGAAAGACTTTATGATCTCCAGTAATTCGTCCTTTGTCTTCGCGCGGAACGCCCTTTCCCTTAAACTCCTTACATCAGATATGCCTTTGGTATACCAACCGAAAAATTTCCGGAACCTCGTGACTCCTCGCGGCGCGCCGTAGAAATCAATGTATGACTCAAGATGCCCGAGCATCACCCTGGCTATTTCCCCAATGCCCGGCCTTGTTATACTCTTGCCGTTTTCCAGGAATTCGCTTGTCTCCTTGAATATCCAAGGATTCCCAAGCGCGCCCCGCGCTGCCAATAAACCGTCACAACCTGTCTCATCCAGCATTTTTTTCGCCAATATAGGCGAGAAAACGTCTCCGCTCCCTATTATAGGTATATTAAGCGCCTTTTTTACCTCTCCTATGGAGCTATAGTCAACCTCGCCGCTATAGCCCTGCTCCCTGCTCCTGCCATGGATGAATAACGCGCTTATCCCGGCGTCCTGGCAGGCAAGGGCTATTTCCCTGGCGTTTATCGAATCCTTGTCCCAGCCTGTCCGTATCTTTACCGTAACAGGTTTACCGGAATTTTTTACAATAATATTCAATAGTTTGCGCAACTTTTCAGGTTCCTTTAATAAACCCGCCCCCTCCCCCCGCCTTACGACCTTCCTGACAGGGCAGGCGGCGTTGAAGTCCAGGACATCATATTCATAGGAAGAAAGTATATCCAGCGCTTTTAAAATAAACTTTTCCTCGAAACCAACAATCTGTATGCCGAGAGGCCTGTCTTTGGCGGAGCTGAACAGCATTTTCTTTGTCCTGAACGCTTTATAACCGAGCGAACGGACGTTTATCATCTCTATAAAAGCGAGTTCGCACCCGAATTCCCGGTTCAAAAGCCTGAACGGCAGGTCAGTTACCCCTGCCATAGGCGCCAGTATGAGATTTGACCTCAATTTTAGTTTTCCGATAGTGAGCATAGTCTTATTTTACCTTATACCATTGATTTTTTGCAACTTATATGGTATATTATATCCTCACAATGAAAAATACTAAATCGGCACCCAAAAACAAAAAAACCCACAGGGCCTACAGGGAACTTAAAAAGACCTTATCTTTCGAAAGAAGTATCCTGCAAAACCTCCTGGACAACATACCGGACGCGGTCTATTTTAAGGATGATGACAACAGGATCGTCAGGGTAAATAAGTTTTACGCGAAAGGTTTCAACCTTTCTCCTGAAGATATTATGGGAAAGACGGATTTCGATTTTTTCCCCAAAGAGCAGGCCCAGAGGATGTTTGACGACGATACCAATATCCTTAAAACAGGCAGGCCTATAATAGGAAAGATCGAGCGGACACTCCTGCCTAACGGCACATACAACTGCGTTACCACCACCAAGATACCTATCAAGAATAAAAAAAATAAGGTCGTGGGGACCATGGGCATAACCAGGGACATAACAGAGTACGACAATACCGAGCGCACCAACCTGGATATGATAACAAATTCCCTGAGGGTGCTTGATAAAATACTCGAGACAAAAGATCCGTATACGTTCGGGCATACGAGGCGCGTCGCTCTCATCGCTGAAAAAATAGCCAAGGAACTCCAGTGGGAAGAATCCAGAGTGCTTGAATTGAAGATATCCGCGGAACTACACGACATAGGCAAGATACTGATACCTCTTGAAATACTCAATAAGCCCGGGAAACTTTCCGAACTGGAATATAAGATGGTGCAGGAGCACGTCCAGCAGAGTTACGATATGTTGAAGCCCTATTCATTTCCATCCCAGCTTCCGGAGGCCGTTTACCAGCATCATGAGAGGCTGGACGGCAAAGGTTATCCAAGAGGCCTTTCGGAAGATAAGATCTTACCTGAAGCCAAGATACTCGCCATATGCGACGTCATGGAAGCCATGATATCTCACAGGCCTTACAGGCAGGCATTGGGCATAGAAGTAACGCTTCGTGAATTAAAAGACGGCGCGGGCCGGAGATACGACAAGGACATCGTGGATGTAGTCCTGAAAATGATAGCTAAAAACAATAATAAGCCTTTTTGGTTAAACTCGGAACCTTCTAATTAGCCTTCCCTGTCCTCTGGATTAAAATGAAAGTACCCAGCGTCAATTACTTCCTGAATAAAAAAACCGGCAAAGCCATCTACGACTATAAGATGATAACCGATAACGACAAGGTGCTTATCGGTGTATCCGGCCGGGACAGCATGGCGCTGGCGGATATCCTGAAATTCCGGCTTACCTACCTCCCCATAAAATATAGCTTAGAGGCTGTGCACATCGAGATGGACAGGAAAAACTCCGGGATCATAAAAGCCTTCCTGAAAAAACTCGGCATAAAATGCCATGTCATAAAAGTGGATTTCGAAAAAGGCAAAAAACCGTCCAACAAGACAGAATGTTTCTGGTGCTCCTGGAAAAGGCGCGAAGCGATATTCAAACTGGCGGTAAAACTCGGCTGTAAGAAGATTGCCTTCGGACATCACCTTGACGATATCCTCGAGACACTGCTCCTTAACATGTTTTACCAGGGAGAGATAAGCATAATGCCGCCCAAGCTTAAGATGTTCAAAGGCAAATTCCATATCATAAGGCCTTTCAGTTACGCCGAGAAAGCGCATATTAAAAAATACGCCCGGGTAAACAATATCCCGCCCGTGCCTTACGAATGCCCTTTCGGGAAGACCACCAACAGGGCGCTGATGCGGAAGATCATAAGCATGGCGAAAAAGACCGCGCCGAGGGCAAAGGAAAACCTGTTCAGGAGCATGACTAATATCCATAAGGATTACCTGCCTGTAAAAGGCATCGGGTAATGAAAATATAAAGAAATAATGTCCTGACTACGGTGAGACCCTGACAGCGCGGACAGGCCTGGTAGGGCATTTGTTCTGGCAGATACCACAGCCCACGCATAAAGAAGCGTCGATATAGGGCTTTAATATCTTCTTTCCGTTGATGTTTTCCTCGTAACCCTTGATCGCTTTATCAGGCACAGGGCAGTGTTCCTCGCATACAATGCATTCTTTACCCTGCGACCATGGAAGACAGATATCCCTGTCGATAACAGCTAATCCCAGTTTCTGTTCTGTCTTCTGAACCTTGCTCAGCCGCGGGATCGCGGCCGTAGGGCAGACATTGCCGCAGAGAGCGCAATAATACTCGCACCAGCCTATTTCCGGGACAAGCTGAGGCGACCATATACCCGCCAACCCTGCCTCGAACATGACAGGCTGTAACCCGTTGGTAGGACATGCCTTCATGCAATTTCCGCACCTTACGCATTTATTCAGGAATTCTTGCTCATTATATACGCCGGGCGGCCTGATGAATTTATTTTTAGCCGGCGCTCGCCCATTTTTAAAACCCGCGAATAAAAACGCGGACGCTACCAAAAATAAAAAATCCCTGCGCGAGATAGCGTCTTTGGCAGGTGTTTTCGCTGTCTTTACAGACCAAATAAATTTAGTAGCGTAAGCCGGGCAATCATACAGGCAGTCCATGCATAATATACATTCGCCTTTCCTGTAGCTCATATCTTCACGGATCGCGCCCATACGGCAGCCGGATACGCACCTGGCGCAATTAATACATTTGTCCACTTTACGCCGCAGCAAAGAAAATTTCGCGATAAGCGAATACAGCGCTCCCAACGGGCAGATCACGCGGCACCAGAATCTTTTGGTTATAGCCGCGAGGCCGCAGACAATGACAAAAAAACCAAGGGTAAAGAAAGAATGCGGGAAATAAAATATTTTCGTTCCCAGGAAAGAGAATTTCAGCGACCGGTAAAAATCATATAACGGCGGATAAAAATCGAGATTCTTTATAAGAAAGATGAACAGCTTATCCGTAACAAGGGTAAAAGAGGGGATAAAATTCAGGGAAACAAACCTTGCCGTGATAACAAGGGGGTCAAAGATCCAGGCGATATGAAGCCCCAGGAAAGCGGATATAACGACAAATGCCAGGATATAATATTTTATTTCCCTGAAACCTATATCCCTGTTCTTCGCCCGGACGCCGCAAGCGTCAATGATGGCTCCTAAAGGGCACATCCAGCCGCAGAAAAATCTGCCGAGCGCAAATGTCAGGCCCAGCATAACCAGGGAAGCTGCGCCGAATACGGATATAAGCGGGTCTATCTTGAAATAGAGCGGGGCGTAAACCACGGACCAGATAACGCAGATAAATAAAAGCAGGAAAAATGCCTGGCTTAACCTTCTGGCTAAAACTAATTTTTTCATAACTAACCTATCCGACTCCGTGAGTCGCCGTAGGCGACTCACGGAGTCATGCTAAGCAGTTAGGGTCAGGATATCTGCCTTCGTGATGTCCGCGCTTCCCAGATTAAGTCTCACTCCCTGGCTGATATAACTGATAGACATGGGGTCTTTATCCATTAACCTCGCGGCGTACGAATCGCACAATACAGGGTCTGTGCCGGCTATGACTGTTCTCAGATCCGTGACATCTTCCAGATTCCCGCCCGTAGGCCCATTTCTCACAAGCGCCCTGTAACCGTCTATAACCGTAAAATCGGGTTTTATAAAATCGGTCAGGTGCGCCAGCTTCTCACCTATATTAAAATGCATTGATCCCCTGCTGCCGCTAGCTATACCCATAAGGTTTTTCATGGAAAGCGTAAGATTTGTCAGGCCGTGGTGCTTTAAGACAGGCACATTTATAAATGTGTCGCATTCAAGGGCATCCCTGTAGATAGGCCATCCTTCCATGGGGCTTTTATAATCAAAATGCGCCTTTACAATATTCCAGTCGTCCGGAAAATAAACATTTGCGCCTTTTTCGCGGGCTGCCTTTTCTATACCGCTATTTTCATAACAGCGTTTGGGATCATCACAGGTACTGTCGAACACATTGACCCTTTTGGCTCCGGCTTTAAAACACATATCCACGAGCGCGGCCACAACATAAGGATTTGTATTGCCCGCCTGTTCAGGAACGCGGTCCCAGCCTATATTCGGTTTTATAAGGACAGTGCCGCCCTTCTTTACGAATCTTTCCATGCCTCCCATTGTCTCCACGGCTTTTACGGTAATAGCGTAAGGGTCGTCGCCTTTTACCACGGCCAGATCGTGCAGGCCTTTTATTCTCTTGGCGGCCCTCCCATTGGATGAATCGCTTTTACCAAAAGCAAACTTTAGCAATAAATTATTCAAAGCAAGGGTCCCCGCGCCAAGCAGGCACAATTTCATGAATCCTTTTCTTGATACTTTTTTCTTAAGTAACCTTGTGAATATGTTTTCTTCTTTCATGTCTTCCTCTTTTCTATAATCGCGCATGCGAGTATGCCTGCCTCGTAAAGCGCGAGCATGGGTACGCTGAATATGAGCAGGTTCACGATATCCTGGGTAGGTGTAATGATAGCCGCTATTATAAAAATCGCCACCATCGCGTATTTCCTGTTTTTTCTGAAGAATGCCGCGTTCAATATCCCGAGCTGCGACAAAAGCCCCATTATGACAGGGATCTGGAATATTGCCGCGCCTACCAATAATAACGCGCCCGCGAATGAAAAATATTTGTCTATGCTTATCATTGGCATTGCGGCGTCTCTCGCGAAATTTACCAGGAATTTCAACGCGAAAGGCAGCGCGAGAAAATAAGAAAATATCAGTCCGGATATTGAAAGCGCGAATGACGCCAAGAGCCCGTTTATCACCGCTCTTTTTTTGCCGGCGCCCAGGGCGGGCATCAGGAACAGCCCCAGCTGTAATAAAATAAAGGGTATGGAAATTATAAACCCCGCGAGCACAGATAACCTCAGGTACGCCGCGAAAACCTCGGCGGGAGAAGTGAATATGAAATTCTCTATTATTCCCAGAGCGGGCAGCCTTAGGACAGCGGATATCTTATCCACAAAGACAAATGATAGAACCGTCGCAATAACTAAAAAAATAAGGCTGATTATGATGCGCCTGCGCAATTCCTCCAGGTGCTCTATGACACTCATCCTCGCGGGATATATCCCATCCATTATTTCTTTATCCTCTCCATATATTTCCCGCTCTCGACATCCACCCTGACCATGTCCCCTTCTTTCAGAAACTGCGGCCCGAGTACGCGCTGGTTATTCTCAAGCGTTACCTCTTTTAGTGTAGTATCTGTGCCGTCGTGTATCCCGGGAGGAGCGGATATTACTTTGAGCTCTACGGTTTTGGGAAATATGATATTTATCGGCTGGCCGTTATAAAATTCCACCTGTATGATGCTTTTTTCTTTCAAATACAAGCCCGCGTTGCCCACGATATTTTTCGGCACCGTAAACTGCTCAAAAGACTGGTTATTCATGAAATAATAACCGTTGCCGTCATTATACAGGTATTCCATATCAAACCTGTCCGGTATTATCTGCTCCACCTTTTCGCCCGGACCATACTTTTTTTCTATATAATTACCCTCGGGCACGGATTTCAACCCGGCGTGCATGATCTTGTGCGCCTGGGCAGAACCCCGAAGTTCCGCGGATATGACCTTGTAAATTCTTTTATCTATCGACAGGAGCATGCCTTCATGGACATCCATGCCTGATATCATACCTCGCTCCTTCACTGAAGGTCACATTTAAGACACTGTCTTAAATGTGACCTTAGAGATTTTGAACTAATTGAACGTCTATAGTATTCAGTTGTTTTCCTGCGAAAGATATAAATTCCTGCCTTTTGAGAGGCAGGCCTTTTATAGGTTTCCCGTTTATAGAGATATCGCCTATTTTATATTCGCCGTAGTCGAGGATGGATGGATTAAGGTAATTGACGCGGATAGCCTTGCCGGCAAAGGTAGTGTTGACCGAGGTTTTTCCTGATCTACCGAACTGCGATTTTGTCAGTTTTGGGTCTATTACCAGGCCGCCCATATCCCCGCGCAAGCCAAAGACCTGCGTAAGCATGGTAAATAAAAGCCAGCTCGCGGAACCTGTGAGGTAATGGTACATGCCGCGGCCTTCGGAATTAAAATACTCGGGTATGCCTGGATATATTTTAGAGGCGCTGGTATTGAGGCACATGCCGTATATGGAATTTATGACATCAAACCCTTCTTTTACAAAACCTCTTTTATATAACGCGTAAGCGAACATCACGTTCATGTGGCTGAAGAAAGAGCCATTTTCTTTTTCGCCGTAAGCGAAACCAAACGCCCTGCCGAGATCCGGCTGTATTTCTTTAAAATCAGTGTTGAGCCTGAAACCTTTGAGCCGGCTGTCCCATAAATATTTCTTCGCGCTTTTATATATCTCATTTACCTGTTCATCGGTAGCTATACCGCTCATTATAGGAAATACCTGGCCGGTAAGGGTCATGCGTACCCCGTTTTTATGGTCTCCTTCCACCCTTTGGCCGAGGTTGTCGTAATAGCCGTTAAAAAAACTATAGCCGGAATCGAGTTTGAGCCATTCATCCCGGCGTATCCTGCCCGCGATGCCGTTCGCCTTCTGCCGGAGTTCGTCTATTATTTCTTTATTGTAATTTATTTTTTCAAGCAGGCTTGCCAGTTCAAAGAGGTTGCCGGCGTACGCCGCCGTGAAAGCCACGCTCTCGCCTTTTTCCGCCGCCATATCCATGCCGTCATTCCAATCAGCGTCCTCCAGGAGGAAATTCCCATGCCTGCCGATCTTAGTAAACGGCCTTTTATGCTGAACCAGGATATGTTCCAATACCGTATCTATCTTGCCCGCCTCAAAGAACGGGGTTTTCTCTAACAATACGTCTTTATCCCCGGATTGATTTATATAAAGGTTCAGGGTCATGAACGGCCATACCCCGTGATCCATCCATGTCCTGGAAATATTATTCCTGTCCGATATGAACTCCCCCTGCTTTTTACCTATTATAGTGGCGTTGGAGCCGTCTAAACGCACGCCCCCGAAATTATTTACAAGGGCGGCGCGGGCCTCCTCCGGGTTTATCAATAAGAGGGTCAGGCAATCCTGCCACAGGTCTCTCCATCCGCGGCCGCCTCTCCCGTAATCGAAATCGGGCAGGAATGAGCATCCGAATATCTTCCTGAACACAGGCTGAACCCCTGCCCATTTCATCCACCTGTCGAAATCCTTGTCACCGGTCGAAAAACAAACCTTTCCGGATTTTTCTATCCAGAATTTTTTATTGGCTGACAATGCCCTGGCTATCTTGTCCTTAGAATCAAATCTTTTGAATATCTTTTCGGGACTTGTTTCGCTTATGCCCATGACTCCGATATAGCCGGCTGATTTCCCGGGACCAAGGGAAAGCGTCCTGAATCTTATAGCGCCTACCGCTTCTTTGCCGTCTATGGAAATATCCGGTAAACAGCCGGGCTCAAGATTCTTAAGGACAGCTTCCGGCTTTCCAAGGCTTCCCCCCTCGCCGCAGAATTCTCGTATGGTGGGAAACGCGCCTTTCGGGGCAACGGAACTGTTTTCGCATCCCAAAACAAAATAAGAAAGTTTATTTATCTTGTGCCCTCTTTCGTCAAAACTCATCGCAGGCGTGACAACTACCCCGTGTTTAGTCAGGCTTATCCTGTTCAGCAAAGAAGTCACATGCCTGTGGTCCCTGAGGTTATCGGCTGAACGGCCGTATATCGGCACAGCCAGCGTAGGGGTGATATTCAGTTTATTCTTCGAGATATTTGTTATCTCTACGGACATGAGCTCCACTGTTTCATCCCGCACAGGCGCGAAGTTCGTTATCTCTATCTTGATACCGAGTTTTTTATTTATCTTGATGACTTTATGCCACAAAAATCCCGCCTCGACCGCTGTTTTATCGCTTTCCCCGAAGGCGGCGGACCACGGCTCTTTACCGTCTATATAAATCCAGAAATTACGGTTATAAAGCGTATTGGCGATAGAATCCGAAGATGCCGGAACGGTCAGGAACGAATGCTGGCCTGTTTTTATGTCGCCATGCAGGGCCGGGGTTATCGAGGACATGATGCCTGACTCGTTCGCGAGAGGGAAATAAATCCCGGATATCTTGTCCGGATCCTGCGCCGCGAACGCGGCATTGTCATCTATGAACCTCCAGAGCGTATTAGGCATATCTCTCCATAACTGGGTTTATGTTTTATTGAGGTTTGCCGTAAAGCGGCGCATCTCTCTTACTTTCTTTATATAAGACGGTATAAGTAGTTCGGAAAATATAGTTTTATTATGCCACAACGGGTCTATGTTTTCTTTTATTATTTTGTTTTTTACCAGTATCCTGTAATCGACTGTCCCGGGTATAGGCGAATAAGAAGCGAGGATAGCCTTGGCGCCCAGGGAGTTTATAAATATGATATCATCCATTGTTTTCTCCATATCTATATAGCTCGCGCCCATCAATATATAAACTCCAATATCTCTCTTCGTGAAGCCCGCTTCCCTCAGATTACGAAGGGCAAGTTTCAGGTCGTTATTATTTACCTTGCCGCCCGTAAACTGCTGGACACCCTCGTCGGACGTCTCAAGGGAAATACGCAGGTCTCTGAAATTCGCCTTTTTGAAAAGCTCCGCCAATTCCTCGTCTATAAACATGGCGTGCAGGCCGTTGGGCGTATGAAAATCGACCTCGGCGCCCGACGCTATGATAAGCCTTAAAAATCTCTTTATGCCGTCTGAACTCCTGTACGCAAGAGCGTCATCATAGAAAACAAATTTTCTGGTCCCGAACGTCCTGTTATAATACATCACCTCTTCGAAAAGGTTCACCGGGTCTTTCATCTCGAATCTGGCGCCGAATGCCTTTGAGGCGCAATATGTACATCTGAAAGGGCATCCTGATGTAAGCTGGAGCGGGAGCATTTCCTTATCCGCAAGCAGGTCGTATGCCGGATAAAACCCGGGCCGGCAAAAAAGTTCCTTGTCGAGATAGTTTCCTTTCCATATAATGTCCGCGCCGCTTGTGGAAGAAGCGTGTTTGTGGCAGATAGTGGCGTAAATGCCGCCTAGCGTCACAGGCGTTTTTTTGAACCGCTCTTTCAGGAGTTTTATGGCAAGATGCGCGCCCGGATACCAGTAAGTCATGCCTGAGGTCACATATATCTCATCTATATCATCCGGAAACGCGGATATCTTTTCCATGAATTCCTGTATAGATATGCCGTACCTGAAATAAGGCCTCTCGATATTTTTCAGCATGCCTGGCTTTTCGATCTTTTCTTTTCTTATTTTTGAGAAGCCATATTCATCTTTATGCCTCGAGCAGCCTTCCAGGCAATCCACCAGGCTCACTTTGGCGCCTTTCCTGCGCAAGAATTCCCCTACGCGCAAAAGGCCCAGCGGCCTTATGCCGAAATCATACGCGCTGAAATCATATATCCATGGATTTACTAAAAGTACCTTTTTCATCAAAATATAACCTTCGGGACTTCTTTCGCCCCTTCATCCGCCTTAAAATACACCCTGGGCTGGCCCAGCCCCCTTAAGCCGCAGAAAACACTTCCGAACACGGTACGCTGATAGGCGTTAAATGACCTTACCGCCTCATTATATCTCATCCTCTCCACCGCGATCCTGTTCTCGGTACCTTCCAGCTGGGCCTGAAGTGTAAGAAAATTTTCATTCGCCTTTAATTCAGGATAATTCTCCGATACCATCAGGATCCTGGAAAGTGCCTCTGTTATGGCATTGGCTGTCTGTATCTTTTCCTGGGCGCCGGCCGCCTTAGCCCATTGGCTCCTTAACTCGGTTATTTTTTCGAACGTGCCCCTCTCGTGTTCCATATATCCTCTTACAGTGCTTACAAGATTCGGTATAAGGTCATTTCTTCTCTGCAATTGATTCTCAACCTGGGACCAGGCATTATTTACCTGCTCGTCCAATATCACCGGCTTATTAAGCCCGGCTATCACCATGCCCCCGAAAACCACCACAACTCCCGCGATGATCAATAAAACCATCCATATCTTCTTCATTTTATCTTACCTGCCTTTCGTTTAATATCCCTTAAGAATAATTACCAGCGGCCGGAGGCGCCGCCCCCGCCTGAAAATCCTCCGCCGAAACCTCCAAACCCCCCTCCAAATCCTCCCGAGCCTCCGCCATACCAATAATTCCCTCTATTGCGCTTACCCGGCATCGGGAGGAACCAGAAGAGCCTGACCCTTATCAGTATTATAATAATAATCAGCAGAAATAAAAAGTCAAAAATGGAAGGCTCTTTGGAAGGCGCGCCTATCTTTATATCGTCCAGGCCGGATATTTCCACGTTGTATTCCCCTGCTATGAGCTTACTGATCATTGCCGCAGCCTGGAGCACGCCCGCGTCATAATCGCCATTCTTAAAAAACGGTATCATGGACTTTTCTATTATATTATTTGCCAGCGCGTCCGGTATCGCTCCCTCGAGTCCATACCCGACCTCTATCCTGACTGCCCTGTCTTTTTCCGCCACAAGGACCAGAATGCCGTTATCTTTACCTTTCTGCCCTATACCCCATTTCTCGAAAAGTTTTACCGCGTAGGTTTCTATGTCGAGCGGCGAGGTCGTATCCACGGTCATGATAGCGATCTGGCTGGTGGTCTTGGTTTCCACTTCTCCGGCGAGGGCAGTAAGTTTCAGCCGGGTATCGTTCGATAAGATACCGGCATGATCATTAACATATCCGGTATAGTCCTTGAAATCCGCTTCCTCGCAGAACCCTATGCCGGCAAAAATAAAGAAAAAAACCGCTATAAAAATATTTTTCATGAAAGTTTTTCCAGCTCCCCGAGGTATTTCTCGAAAAACACCTCTATGTCCTCGCCCTTCATCTTCTCGTCGTTAGTCCTGTCCCTCAAAATAGCCAGGAATATATCCTTAACAAGGCCATAACGAAGGCAGAATTCGACGAGTATCTGTTCTTTATCTACCGGCGGCTGTTTGCCTTCCGAACGCAGGAGCGCCCTGAATACGGGTATTAATGAATACATGGAATCCTTCATCAATGCCTCCGCTCCTTTTCTATCAAGGCCTATTTCCAGGTATGCCTGCCTGAGCCTTATCAATTTTCCTTCTATCTCCCTTTTACAGAAAAGTTTTATATTCGCTTCCTCTATTCTTAAACCGGAAAACACGTCCCTGCCGTAGAGCAGGATATGATTTTCCTTTATCTCTATGAATTCCACGGGAAAAGCGTCCCTGGAAGATTCTAAGCGCGGAAGGGAAAGTAAAAGAGGCGCTGTTATTCTCCGCGATACCCCATAGCTTACCAGTTTGAGCGAATCTTTTAACTGCTGGAAACCGAGGTTTTCGAATATAATAGCCAGGTTTATGTCTGATCTTTTCGGTATGAAGTATTTTCCCGTGGCGCTCCCGTAAAGGACAACCGAAACTATGTTTTCTTTATGGATATCCAGGAGCCTGGCAAGGTAAGGTTCTATAACGGGTTTTAATTCCGGCCTTATGCCGTCTAATCTTAAATTCTTCATTTTAAATCCCTCAAATTTTGCGAAGCAAAATTTGATCCCGAGCCGCCATTGCACCCGCAAATATGCGGCGAGGGATCTTTACAAATGGAATATCTGGATAATGCCTTTACGGATGAGCATAACGGCTATTGCGGCTAAGAGGAGGTTCGTAACCTTTGACAATGCCCGTGAGCCTGACTTTCCGATAAGTCTTATTATGCCGCCGGAGATCGAAAGTATAAAACCTGCCAATAAAATATTGACCACCACGGATATGAGCGTGGCGCCGAGACCGTATTCGCCCCGCATAATAAGCGACGTGGTAAGAACGGCCGGCCCGACTATAAGAGGCGTCCCGAGCGGTACCGCGCCGAGCTCCTGGTTGGCGTAACGACTGCCTTTGCCCGGCCCCCTGATATCAGCCACGGCGATATAAAATAATATCGAGCCGCCCGCCACCATGAAATCTCCGAGCGTTATCCCCATGAGCGTAAAGACGGCGTTGCCTACAAATATGAATCCTACAGCCAGGCATATGGCCGTGATCATGGACTGCAGTATTATTTTAGATTTTTCTTTCTTTTTGGCGTCTTCGGTAAGCGAGACAAAAAGCGGCAGGACACCTATCACGTCCACCGCCACAAAGATAGGTATAAAAGCCAACAAGACATTCTTAATCATTTCCTACCTCACTTGGTAGTCAGCGCCTATCAGTTCTTTCTTTTTCTTTCCTGCTTCTTTAATAGGCCTTTGATATTTTTGATTAAAAGATATGCCCTGACTTTGTTGATCCTGAGAAAACCGCGGGGTTTTTTACTGTCTTCCATTTATTGCTGTTCTTTCTATCTATATTAATGCCGCTTTATAATTTTCAAACTTCAATATATCTATAATACATACAAGGGCCGCCGCAGTCAAGCAAATAGCGTTTACAGCCACCCGCACAACGCGAAGGCGCAGATAGTTTTCGCGTCCACGATCCTGCCCGACCTGAATAGCCGTCTTATTTCCTTTTTTCTGAAAATAAAATGCTCTATGACTTCGTCTTCTTCCGGTATCCTTTCTTTCTTTTTCAGGAGTTCGGCTTTGAATATGGTTATCTTCTCCGTAGAATATCCGGGCACAGGGTATATCTCCCCTAATCTGGTAAACCTGGCTGCGGAATATCCCGTCTCTTCTATTATTTCGCGCCTCGCGCATGATAAAGGCGCCTCATTTTTATCCAGCGTGCCCGCGGGTAATTCATATATATAAGAATCTATGACCGGCCGCAGCTGCCTGAGCAATATCACTTTATCTTTAGATAGAAAAGGTATGATAAGCGCGGCGCCCGGATGCTTGACGATCTCGAAACGAGCGCGGTACCCGTTAGGCAGGGTCTTCTCGCCGGTCATTACGCGTAACAGCCTGCCCTTATAAACCGTCCTTGTTTTCATAGTTTCCCGAAAAGCATGAGTATGCCGAGTATTATAAATAACGACGCGCCGCAGTATTTTATTATCTCTGGTTTTATGTATTTACCCAGCGTAGCTCCTATTATAACCGATATGGCGGTGATCACGGCGTAGGCGCAGATCGAACCGAAAAATACAGCTATGGGTTTCGCTGATTTCGAAGCCATACCTATCCCCACCATCTGCGTCTTATCAGCCATCTCCGCGAAAAATACCGCCGTAAACGTCGCTAAAAATATTTTCCAGTCCATGGCATCTCTCCTTTTTTAGATAGTAGAAACAATTGTAATTATAGCATAACTGAGTATATAATACACTTATGATTTACGATCGGTTCCAGGAAGAAGCGATAAATTATATCAAAGAAGGTTATTCCGTAATAGTATCCGCCCCCACAGGCGCGGGCAAGACCGTGATAGCGGAATATATTATATGCGAATGCCTGAGTAAAGGCACAAAGGTCATTTATACCGCTCCTATAAAGGCGCTATCGAACCAGAAATTCAGGGACTTCCAGGATAATTTCAGGGACAAGATAGGCATCCTTACCGGAGACGTTACGATCAACCCCAACGCGCCTGTCCTTATCATGACAACCGAGATATTCAGGAACAAGGTGCTCGAGGGGGATCCGGGCCTCAGGGATTACTCCTGGATAATTTTCGACGAGATACATTATCTCGACGATTATGAAAGAGGGTCTGTGTGGGAGGAGTCCCTTATATTCCTGCCTCCGGCTATGAAAATGCTGGCGCTTTCAGCGACCATACCTAATATAGGCGAATTCGCGGCGTGGCTGGAGTCCATACACAAAAAACCTCTCAAGACAGTAACAGAGGAAAAAAGGCCTGTGCCGCTCCATTTCTTTTTCCAATGCAATAATAAGATCCTGGACAGGACAAGCGCTATAAAAAATATCGGACGCCGAGAGCATTTCACGGCCAATAAGCCTGTGTCCCTCATAAAATATCTTTTAGAAAATAACAAAATGCCGTGTCTGTATTTTTGTTTTTCGAGAAGACGGTGCGAAAGGCTGGCGCAGGAAGTCTTCGGGTTCGACTTCCTGAACTATAATGAAAAACGGGATATAAAAACGCTGTACAGACAACTCCGGGAAAGATTCGACCTCATGAACGAGAAAAGCGCGGATTTCATGGTCCCTTTTATAGAAAGAGGCATCGCGTTCCATCACGCGGGCATGCTGCCTACCCTGAAAGAAGTGATTGAAAGGCTTTTCACAAGCAGGCTCATAAAAGTAATATTCACGACCGAGACATTCGCGCTGGGCATAAACATGCCCGCCAGGAGCGTGGTATTCGACGAACTGAGAAAATTCTACGGGCACTTTTACGGCACTTTGAAGACAAGGGATTTTTACCAGATGGCAGGCAGGGCGGGGAGGCGCGGCATCGACGAGGAAGGATTCGTATATTCGAGGGTAAACCCGCACCACACCCCGGCGCAGGAAGTGAATAAGATCATATACGGGCCCCCGGAAAAGGTCGAGAGCAAGTTCAACGCGTCTTACGCGACCATACTGAACCTTTACAGTAAATACAAAGAGAAACTATATGAGATATATCCTCTCTCCTTCCATTATTTCCAGGCGAATAAACATTCCAGGAAAAACGCGCTGGATCTTTTATATAATAAGGTGCGGCTTTTGAAAGACCTGGGATATATAAAAAATAACGAGATAACCAGGAAAGGGATTTTTGCCGCCAAGATCTGCGGCTATGAGCTTTCTCTAGCGGAGCTCTATGAAAAAGGCGTACTGGAGAACTTTTCGGAAATAGAACTCGGGATACTATGCCTCGGCCTTGTGTTCGAGCCGAGAAAAACCAGTGTCATGCCAAAACTTTCCAGGACCGCTAAGGCCGTCAGGAATATCACCGACACTGTCCTGGAAACAATAGAAAGATCCGAGAGGAAACTTAAGATCAGGCCTTCCAGCAAAAAATATTACTACCATTTCTCGCCATGCGTCGAGGCATGGATCAGGAATGAAAGTTTTGACAATATCCTAAGATATACGGATTCGGACGAAGGAGAGGTAATACGTTATTTCAGGATGGCCATCCAGATATTGAGGGAGCTTATAGAGACGCCCTGTTCGAACGAATTCAAAGAAAGGGCGATGAACCTGATACGGATAATGAACCGCGATATTATCGACGCGGAAAAACAGCTGAGAGGTTAGAGACTGTTTTCTTTCTATACTTTTTTACGGAAGCGAGCGTGCTTGACCCGCCGGTTATGAATATCGCATCCACCTTCGCCCTCCTGGCGGTTTTCATATCGATATCCATATCTCCGATATAAACAGCATCCTCTTTATTCACACCCATTTTTTTAATTATGGCATCCAGGATTTTAGGGCTGGGCTTCAGGCTGTTTATCTGGTCGGCGCACAGGACAATGTCGAAATATTTCCTGATCCCGAGTTTCTTCAACATTATATTCGTAAAATAATACGGCCTGTTGGAGGCTATCGCCAATAATTTCTTCCTTTTTTTCAGCGTGTAAAGCAGTTTTTTGGCGCCCGGCCTTAATCTGGTGTATCTCAGGAGCGTTTTCGCGTGATGAGGCCGGTATATCCTGAGGACATTATCGATATCCTCTCCGTGAAAGAACGCCTCTATAAAAACCCTGTCGCCCCTTCCCACTGTTCTTTTGATCTTAGTGTAAGATACCCTGGGCTTGCCGAATTTCTTCAGGGTAAAATTCATGCTCTTTTCTATGGCAGTATAGGCATCCGCCAGGGTCCCGTCCACATCAAAAATAAAAAGTTTTTTCTCGTTCATAAATTAAAATGCCTAATGTCACATTTAAGACACTGTCTTAAATGTGACATTAGGGCTGGATAAGGGCCCTCTGCCATTTTCTTTCTTTTATGTCTTTCGGCACATAGACCGCTTCGTTTGTAAACGGATTCTTGCCTGTCCAATACATGGCGGATGATACCGTCATTGGAAGAGGTATGAAATCCTGTATCTGTTCCGGCCGGATATTTCTTTTCGAGAGATATTGCGCCATCTCCAGGCTCGCCTGCCTGTCCGAGCCAGGATGGGAGGTTATAAAATAATTCACGATAAACTGTTTTTTGCCGAGAGAGCGGTTTATGTCATAGAACCTTTTCACGAATCTTTCGTACTCGCTTATGCCGGGTTTATTCATAAGCGCCAGGACCTTCGCCGAGGTATGCTCGGGGGCTACTTTTAAATAGCCGCTCACATGTTCCCTGCACAAAGCCCTGAGATAGCTATCTGAATATTTATTGGTCAAAAGATCATACCTCAAACCGCTGCTGATAAACAGATGTTTCACGCCTTTGATCTTTTTTACCCTCTCCCACAAGCTCAATGCCTCATCATATCCCAGTTTAAGGTTCGGGCATTTGAAAGGCATAAGGCACTTTTTATCCTTACACGCACCGCGGCTTTCCCATGATTTGCAATTCGCGGCGTACAGATTCGCGGTAGGCCCGCCTATATCGGTAATAGTGCCTTTAAAATATTTTTGTTTGGCCAATATCTCTATTTCCTTGACTATAGATTCCCTGCTCCTTGACTGTATTATCCTGCCCTGGTGGGCCCCAAGCGAACAAAAACCGCATTCGCCGCTGCATCCCCTGTGGGATATTATGGAATTTTTAACTGTCTCGAAAGCCGGCACGCCTCCTTCTTTATCGTAGACCGGATGCCATGTTCGAGCGTAATCCAGAAGATAGATCCTGTCCAGTTCATTCCTGCTTAAAGGCAGGGCAGGCGGGAACTGGACAACAAACCTGTCCCCGTGTCTCTGGACAATAGTTTTTCCCCTGAGCGGATCCGACTCCTGATAAAATACCGTGAATGCCTCATTAAATTTATTTTTATCCTTTTCAACTTCCTCAAAAGAAGGGATCTCCGCATAATTCTTTAAATTATCTATCGCCTTTCTTATGACCACTGTGCCGCGTATGTTATCCATCTCCCCGGCACCTTCGCCTTTTTCCGCGCGCCTCGCTATCTCGACAATCTGCTTTTCTCCCATGCCGTAGGTAAGTAAATCCGCCTTGGCGTCTATCAAGATCGAGCGCCGGATACTGTCCGACCAGAAATCATAATGCGCCAGCCTCCTTAAACTCGCCTCTATCCCGCCCAGCACAATAGGCGTCTCAGGAAAAAGTTCCCTTATCTTATTAGAGTAAACAATGGCCGCCCTATTGGGCCTCGATCCTGTCCTGCCCCCCGGAGAATAATCATCCTGTTTTCTTTTGGACCGGTTAATAGTGTAATTGGCGAGTATCGAATCCAGGTTTCCGGATGTGACCCCGAAGAATAACCTGGGCTTGCCTAATTTCAAAAAATCGTCCGAGGACTTCCAATCAGGCTGGGCAATAATCCCGGCTTTGAACCCGGCGTCTTCGAGAACCCTGCCTATGACAGCCGTGCCAAAGGCAGGATGGTCCACATAGGCGTCCCCTGTAACGAGGATGATATCCAGTTCATCCCATCCCCGCTCTTCCATATCTTCCCTGGATATAGGTAAAAATATCTTATCTTTCATACGCCCTTCAAGCTAAGGCGACAAAAGTGACACTGTCAGAAATGTCGCCTTAGCGTTTGGTCCGCTACCATTTTTTGAAAATAAGTACCACTGCTCCTATAATCAGAAGAAACCCTGCAAAATGGTTCCATTTCAACCCTTCTTTCAGGTATAAGACAGAGAAAAAACAGAACACCACCAGCGTGATGACTTCCTGGATAGTTTTAAGCTGTGCCGCTGAATAGTGATAATGCCCGATCCTGTTGGCAGGCACCTGAAAACAATATTCCGCGAACGCGATAAGCCAGCTGACAAGTATAGCGAGGACTATCGGGGATTTTTTATATTTTAGATGCCCGTACCAGGCGAATGTCATAAAAATATTCGATATCGTCAAAAGCGCTATGGTCCTCATGATATTGGTTATTCTCCTATTATTTTTATCAGAATTCTTTTCTTTCGTTGGCCGTCGAATTCCCCGTAGAAGATCTTTTCCCACGGCCCGAAATCAAGCCCGCCTTTTGTGACGGCGACCACCACTTCCCTTCCCATGATAGTGCGTTTCAGATGGGCGTCGCCATTGTCCTCGCCCGTGAGGTTATGCTTGTACTTATCCACCCCGTACGGCGCGAGCTTTTCCACCCACTTCAGGAAATCCTCGTGCAGGCCGCTCTCGTTATCGTTTATGAATACGCTCGCGGTTATGTGCATGGCGTTCACAAGGCACATGCCTTCCTTTATCCCGCTCTTCCTGACGGCGTTCTCCACCTCGCGCGTGATATTCACTATATCATACCTCGTGTCCGTATTCATCCATATATATTCCGTATAACTTTTCATGAGCTGCCTCCTAATGTTACATCGTGACACTGTCACAATGTAACATTGCTATAGAAATGACGATGATGCTGTATCCGAAAACAAGAATCCCTTTTCTGTAAGTTTTATGCCTGTTATTTCTCCGGTGCTCATATCTCTTTTATATTCTATAAGGTCGTCTTTGCGAAGTTCCTCAAGCACGCCTTTTTCTGTGATGTCTTCTATGTCAAAGCTGGTCTTTTTTCTGAACCAGTCATAATCTATGCCTTCTCTTACCCTTATCTTAAGGCCAGCTGTTTCCTTTGCCATCTTGATATCCGATAATTTTTCAGCGTATGAGACAAGCGTTACGCCTTTTTCATACCTGTCGATATACTCATAGACATCTCCGATATTCGCGGAACGTTCCCCTCTTATATAAGAAACAGCTGACGGCCCGATTCCCGCATAAGGATCATTATCCCAGTAATCCAGGTTATGCCTGCATTCAAAACCCTGTTTCGCGAAATTCGATACCTCATAACGCTCGAAACCTTTCTTAGAGAGGTAATCCGCGGTACAGGCGTACATCTCCGCCGCGATCTCCTCATCCAGAGGAACGATCTCTTTTTTCTCTTTCATCCTGAAAAGAGGGGTATCTTTTTCATAGCTCAACGAATAACAGGATATGTGTTTTATATCGAATCCAGCGGCTTTCTCAAGCTCTCTTTTCCACGCGTCCACGGTCTCACCGCTCACGCCGGATATCATATCAATGCTGATATTCTCAAAACCGGATTTTTTCGAAAGTCCTATCGCCTTTATCGCCTGGGAAGAGTCATGGACCCTGCCGAGTGTCTTTAATTTTTTATCATCGAATGACTGGACGCCTATACTGACGCGGCTTACGCCCTTGTCTATAAACATCCTGAGTTTTTCCTCGTCCAGGCTTTCAGGATTCGTTTCTATGGTAAATTCCACGCCCTGTCTCAGGAATTTTTTCAGGCCAGACAATAGTTTATCCAGCGTTCCCGTATCCAAGATAGCGGGCGTGCCTCCTCCTATATAAATCGTGGAGAAATCCGGATCCAGTTCATTGAGCTGTCTCAAAATCACGTCAACATACAAACCAGCTGTTTCTTTGTCATAAGAAACGCTGTAAAAATCGCAATACAGGCATTTTTGCCTGCAGAAAGGCACGTGTATATATAACCCTTTTATCGTGTCCATCAAACCACCTGCTCTGAAAAACGCATCCAGTTCTTACCAAAATATCTTCTCGTTATAAGAAAACACTGGCAGGCTATGGAAATATTCATGGACCACCAGACAGCTGTCGCGCCAAGCCCCATATGAACGCCCAGGAAATAACTCAATGGTATGCGCACCAGCCATACACATCCCGCCACGATAGCCATGATAACCTTTGTGTCGCCCGCACCGTTCAATCCCCCGCCGAGTATAACGCCCCATGCCATGACAGGCTCAAAAAGTATAGCGATAAAGATATATTTCAGCGTCTGGTCCACGACCACGGGGTCATTGGAAAGAGAGGACGCTATATTCTTCGCGTTTATCACCACCATAAGGGTCAATAAAATGACGATGGCCACGCCCGTAAGCGCGGTTATTATCCCGCGCTGGAATGCCCGGCCTTTTTCTTTCCGCCCGAGCGCGTTCCCTACCAATACCGCGTTCGCCATATTGAACGCGAATGCCGGAAGAAAAATGGCGGACTCTATTTTCAGGCCATTGGTAAACGCCGCCATGGTCTCTATTTTCATCTCAGGTAGAAGCCCCAGTATAATGAACAACACCATGGTGCCGGTCTGCCAGAATATCTGCAGTAACGCTGAAGGCCAGCTGATGTCCAGCATCTTTTTAAAGATAACGGCCGAAAAATCAAAAAACTTTGTTATAAATCTTCCGGCAAAGCCGAGGCTTATGATACAGCCTATGAATAAACTTATTATGGTCGCCACAGCTATACCCTTAAAACCGAGCGGCGTGCCGAGCGACAGTATAAAATTCAGCGCTATATTGATAACGCAGGCTACGGTCATCGCGAGAAGCGATTTTTTTATCATGCCGCCCGCCCTCAATACGGCGTTGGCGTTCATCAACACATAATCGAATATAAAACCGAGCGAATATATCGCCAGCAGCGGCGCGGCGAGCGACTTGATGACCTGCGGGGTACGCAGGTGATGTATTATGGCGTTTGAAAAAAATACCCCGATAAGGGTGGCTATCGCGCCGGTAATAAGAGCCGTGATAATGGATGTACTGACCGCCCTGGAAAAATCACTTTTATTCTCCGAGGTGAATAATCTTGATAACACCGAGGCCGCGCCCACAGTAAGCGCCATGCCCGCGATGATAAAAATGAAATACAGCTGGAACGCGAGGCCGTATCCTGCCTGGACTTCCTTGCCGAACTTCCCCGCGACGTACACATCACTAAGCCCTATCAAGAACTCAAAAAACATGATAAGGGTCATGGGCCAGCTCACCGCCCAGCTTTCCGAGATAGTCTTTCTTGTTTCTTTGTCGTTTATTATTTTTAACGGGTTCATGGCGCTCATTGTTTCAAGGTTATCGTGTATTTATTTATCATCCTTGCCGGGTGATATGATTCTTTTGACCTCCTCAATCCTTCCACTCCAAGATCCTGTTCAAGGTTCACATATTCGAAACCCGCGGCGCGCCTTTTAAGGAACTCGTTCATCATAACCTGGTATAATCCGGGTATGGCGGGGTCGGCTTTTAAAATGTGCATTACCATGGTATCCGGGTTAAGCCTTTCCGCCAGCGCCAGCGCGGCTATGGCGCTCTTTATCTCAATAGCGCCTCCAATGACACCGAATTCCAGAAATCTCCCGGCCATTTCTTTTATGGCGGCCCTCTCGTTATCCAAGCCTTCCACGCCGTCGCAATCTTTTATAGAGCACCATTTTTCCTCGAAGTCAAGGCATCTATGGACATTCGACGCGTCAAGTTCGATGAAATTATATTCGTGTTCCCCTTTAAATTTTTTTATAAGGTTCCTTTTACCGTCATATTTTCTTCCCGCTAACGTCACAAGGTCTTCTATCCTGAACAAATAATCGCTGTTAGGCGCGTCCTTTTCGATAATAAAGCCGGCATCATTGTCAAACAGGGCCTTCGCAGCCTCAGGCATCCTGATAAACGGGCCATTGGTATCTTTCAATATCTCTATTATCGCCTCTTTCCTGTCCCCTGTCCCGATAGGATCAAAAAACCCGCGGTTCCTGCCTTTGGACGCCTTAATGATAATGAAGCCGCGGAACTCAGCCGCCTCAAAACCGTACGCGTTTCTCCATGAATAAAGATTGGTAAAAGTGAACTCTGATATCTCGGGAGGGTTGTTTTTGAACGCCGCGTCGAATAAGCTCTTATGTTCTATTTTAAGAGGCTCGAATTTTGAATCCATTTTAAGTAATCTTTACTGCCCGCGGTTATCGGGACAGCTATGATCTCAGGGGTATCGTAAGGATGGTTTTCTCTGATGACTTTCTCTATTCTTTTATAGAGCGTCCTTTTTGCCTTGGCAATACAAATCCACTCTTTCGCTGTTTCAACCCTGCCTTTCCAACGGTAGATACTCTTTATGGGGCCCGCTATCTGGACGCAGGCGGCAAGCCTTCCCTTTATAAGGGCATTTGCTATTTTCCCGGCGCCGCGTTTACTAGATATAGTTGTAACAACCTGGATATATTTATTCCGCATACCTGTCAGGACTCTATCTCGATGTTATCTATGTAAAATTCTTTGCCGGAATTAAATACGCTCGCCAAACCGCAGCATTTGGGGCAGTTGAAGTCTGATCTCTCGTGTTCGAATATCGCGCCGCAGTCCTTGCATTTTAACTTTGACTTGGCAAGTTTTATGGTAACCTTCGCGCCTTCGAGGAGCGCGTTGCCCTTGGAAAGCGTGTCGAAATACATCCTGACAGGCTCTTCCTGCAGGCCCGAGAGCTCTCCCATAACAAGGGTAACGCCTGTTATCTTTTTGGCGTCAAAGCTTTTGGCTTTTTCCAATACCTGTTTTACTATATTTTCAACTATATGATACTCATGCATTTTTGTACATGTCCTCGTGCCTGGTAAGCATAGGTTCGGTATATTGATTACCCATGCGCAGGCATTTTTTAGGGCAGGCCTCGACGCAATAGCCGCATGTAATGCACCTTAATCTCGCTATCTTCCATGATTTTTGTTCCTTTGTTACCTCAATAGCGCCGGTAGGGCATTTTTTCTGGCATATGCCGCAGAATACACATTTGGAAATATCTATGGCGATACTGCCTCTTGCCTTTTTAGACAAGATCCTGGGCCCAAAAGGATATTTTATGGTAGCGGGCCTCCTGAACAAGCTCTTCAAAACCGTCCTGGACATTATAAAAAAACGCATTTCGCCCTCATTTTACCTTTCAGTACAGCTTATGCACGGGTCGATAGTAAGCACCAGCACAGGCACATCCGCGAGGTTCGAACCAGGGAGCATTTTCAGCAAACCCGGGATATTCGCGAATGTAGGCGTCCTCACCCTCAGGCGCTGTAAAAACCTGGTGCCGTAGGCTTTCGCGTGATAGATGACCTCTCCTCTCGGCTGTTCGGTCCTCGCGAAAAATTCACCATCAGGCGTGCCTGTCACTTTTATCTCGATAGGCCCGGCGGGTATCTTAGAAACCGCCTGGTCTATTATATCTATGGACTGGAATAATTCTTTTATCCTTACGCTGCACCTCGCGTAGCTGTCCCCGGCCTTTTCCGTTACAGGTTCGAAATTTATATTTTTATACGCCGCGTATCCTAATTTCCTCGTATCGCTCTGCCACCCGCTTGCCCTCAATACAGGCCCGACCACTCCAAGCTCATAGGCGTCTTCTTTTTTCAGCGTCCCCACGCCGACAAGCCTGTGCATGACCGAAGGGTCTTTTATGAATACGTCCGTGATTTCTTTCAGTTCTTTCCTATACGATTTGAGGTTTTTCACGATCGCCTTCAGAGTGGCGTCATCTATATCTTTCCTGACCCCGCCTATCTTGGCGGAACCGAATATGACCCTGCCGCCTGTGGTATCCTCTATGATATCGAGTATTTTTTCTCTCATTCGCCAGCTGTGCATAAAAAGGCTTTCGAAACCAAGAGAATCCGCCATCAGCCCAAGCCAGAGCAGATGGCTGTGCATCCTGGAAAGCTCGGACCATACGACTCTCAGATACTCCGCCCTTTCCGGGATTTTTATCTTCATGATCTCTTCTATGGCTATACAGTAAGTCATGCCGTGGATAAAACTGCATATACCGCATATCCTTTCCGCCACATAGACGAAATCCAGGAAATCTTTTTTCTCGACGAGTTTTTCAAGCCCCCTGTGGATAAATCCGATGGATGGTATCGCCTCCACGACCGTCTCGTCTTCCAGGACAAGGTCAAGATGGATAGGTTCCGGCAAAACCGGATGCTGGGGCCCAAAAGGTATGATAGTCCTCTTTGTCATGACTGGGCCTCCGGATTGAACGGCCGCTTCACGGTGGTACGGTAGAAATTGCCTTTATAATCGATGGATATATTTTTCACCTTTACGCCGAACAGGTCGTTCATCTCATTCTCATAAAGGAACGCGTTCCGGTATATCGCGCTCACGCTCGGCACCTCAGTATCCACCGAAGGTATCGTAAGCTTGAGGTTCACGAAACTATAACCCTTATCGAACGAATAATTTATTTCTATTGCGCCCGTGCCGCTGCAATCTATCTGCACAAGCCTGTATCCGGAAGAATGCATTTCCGACACCTTCGCCGGCAGTTCATCCGGTTTTATATCGATCCGCTTCTGTTCTTCCATCATTTTACATCCTTATCGTTGAGTTTCTCGAGATAAACCCTGTGCCTCTTATCGTTTATCTTTTCGCATTTGAACATCTTATAGCCCAGGCGCTGGTAAAAATTTATATTACGCTTGCTCTTATGGCCCGTAATGACCTCGAACCTAGAAGCGGAACCGAAATATGATTCTATATGATTCATTAGTTTCTTTCCTATGCCGAGGTTCTGATACATAGGGTGCACTATGCGCCTGTAGATATAGCAGGTGCCGTCCTTCACCATGCCGCGCACCGAACCTATTATAACGCCGTTCATGACCGCTTTGAAGAAAGTTATTGTCTTAAAATCCTCCTTCAACTCGTCCAGCGTCTCGGTAAGAGGAGGCATCGTATAATCGTTATAGAGTTCAGCCTCGCTCTGATAGGTCAATTTCTGTAAGGACAATATCTCGACCGCGTCCTCGATATCCGCCATCTCGATAGTCAGCGACTCTTCCCCCGAGGACATGGCTACAAGCTTATGTTTTTTATTCTCCAGTATCTTCAGCGACTTTACCACGCCGTCTATTATGGACTCTGGCCTGGCCGCGCATCCCGGGACATAGACATCCACAGGCAGGACTTTATTCACCCCGCCTAAGACATTGTAGCAATTCCAGAAGATACCGCCTGAACCGGCGCATATGCCCACGGCGATCACGACCTTCGGGTCAGGCATCTGCTCATATATATTCTGCACCACTTCCCTGTTCTGGTCGTTGATGCACCCGGTGATCAGAAGTATATCCGCATGCTTCGGGTTCCCGGTATTTATCACACCCAGCCTCTCGACATCATACTTCGGCGTCAATGATGCCAGTACTTCTATATCGCATCCGTTACAGCTCGTGCCGTCATAATGTATGATCCATGGAGATCTTTTTAAATAAGGCATAACCCCTCATCTCAAAACAAAAAACAAAAAGATAATATTTCCTACCCCGAACAAAAGCCACACCAGCCAGGAACTTATAAGCGCCATCTCCCACCTGACTCTCGCGAAACTATTGTCCACGAGGATCGTAAAGAAATATACACCCAGCGTAAGCGCCGCGCCCGTAAAGATGTTATTCGAAAAGAACAGCCACACAAAAGCGAGCATCAATATGTTTTCATACCAGTGCGCCACTTCTATCATGGCAAGCGCGCGGCCGGAAAATTCCGTAGTCATGCCTTTTACCAGCTCCTGGTGGCCGTGATGCGAATACGCCAGGTCGAACGGCGACTTGGAAAACTTCATCGCCAGTATATAAATGAACGTGACTAATATCCCGGGCAGGTAATAAAAAAGCGGCTTGCCGAAGGAAACTATATCCGTTATATAAAAACTCCTGGTGACCATGTACATGCCCACAGCCGACAATATGATGACGGGCTCGTACGCCATCATCTGTATCATCGCGCGCTGGGAGCCTATGATGCTGTAAGGCGAGCTGGCCTTGTATCCTCCGAGCACAAAGAATATTTCCGCGAGCGTCAGCGCGAATATTACGATCAAGAGGTCTTTACCCGCGAAGAATAATCCGCCGGTGAAGATTATAAAGATAAGGAAAAACATCACGTAAAAATTCTGCGACCTGCGCACCACGAGGTTTTCTTTCTGCAGTAATTTAAGCACGTCGTAGAGCGGCTGTAAGACGGGCGGCCCCACCCTTGCCTGCATCCTGGCGGTCAGCTTCCTGTCCAGGCCCGAAAGCACGGCGCCGGCGAGAGGAGCCAATATCACATAAGCCATTACCATTAAAAATGTTTTCATTATTTCACCAATGCCATGAACATGAACACCAGGAAAATAAAACAGAAAAGGATGCCGAACCTGTACAGTTTCGCTTCCCCGAAATATTTCTCCAGATAATAATTCTTCATCGACATGTCTTTTATGTCCTCGGCCGCGCCCCGGAAACGGGTCCCGGTCTCTATATTCGCGCCTCCGAGATAAGCGTCCACCACCCTGACCCTCTTGCCGTAATTTATGAAACTAAGCGGGAAAAGCATTATCATCGCGAGCATTATCAGCATTATCACTATATTGCCGTGGCTCATGATAAAACGCGCCCCGTACATCTCCATGACATACGGTTGTATCAGCGCGCTCGATATAACCGGGAAAAAACCGCATAAACCGATCGTAAAAAAAGACAATATATATAAAGGCGTGGTCTCGGAACGGTTCATGCCCTCTTCCAGGTCGTACTGTTTGTTTACAACAGTGATCATCTTCCCGAGCCATTTTACCCAGAAGAAAAGCGTGGCGGAACTCCCGAATATCACGAAAACCGCCAGCAGCGGATTAAAATCCACGAGCGCCTTCAAAACAGCCCATTTGCTTATAAGCATCCCGAACGGCGCCAGAAACATGCCCACCATGCCGATCTGCATCATAATCGATATCTTAGGCATGCTGATTATAAGCCCGCCCATATCCTCTATATCCCTGGAATGTATCCTGTGCTCCACCGCGCCGACGCATAAGAATAAAAGGCATTTCGTGACCGCGTGGAATATGATCAAAAGCATCGCCGCCCACATAGCCTCGTAAGTCCCTACCCCGGCGCACAGCACTATGAGCCCGAGATTGGCGATAGTGGAATACGCGAGGACCTTTTTGGCGTCATGCTGGCTGACCGCGATAATAGAAGCTAGGAGAAAGGTCACGCCGCCTATCAGCGCTATCAGGAAACCCGCGATAGTCCCCTGGAGCGCCGCGGCAAATCTTAAAATAATATATACCCCGGCCTTCACCATGGTGCTCGAATGGAGCAGTGCCGACACAGGGGTAGGCGCGACCATCGCCCCCAGGAGCCAGGACGAAAACGGCATCTGCGCGGATTTGGTGAGACCCGCGAAACATATGAAAACAACCGGGACCAGCGCACCCAGCCTGCCCAGGTACATTGCCTTGTCCAGTTCTATTACATTGTAAAACCGGTAAAGGAACATGATGCCCGCTAAAAACGCCAGGCCCCCGAGAAGATTAAATTCCAGCGCCCGGAACGCGTTCGCCCGCGACTCCGCTGTCTTCTTATACCCTATCAATAAGAAGGAGCAAAGCGTAGTCACCTCCCAGAAAAAATAGAGCCACAATAAATTATTGGAAAATATTATCCCGAACATGGCTGACAGGAAAACGAACATTACGAATACGAAAAAACGGCTGTTATCCTTCAACTCTTTGCGGAAGTCCCGGTGAAAATCTTTCATATAACCTATGGAATAAACACATATCAGGCCCCCGATTATCCCTATGATCAACGCCATTATCACGGAAAACTTATCCGCGAAGAACGCGCGGTCCACTATGACATTATGGGCATGTTTGAGTTCGAAAAACGCTGTTATGAGGAACTGCGTCGATATTAAACCTATAGTTATAGGGCGCTTATATTTCAGGCCGGCGTAAAATATATAAGCGGCAAGTAATATCTCTATAAAAAATATCAGCTTATCCAGACATGGCAAATGGGGATTAAAATACCTTACTTCCAGGTGGAATTCCGTAAAAAGCAGGATAATGGCGCCCGCGGAGAGCAATACCGCCGCGGCAATTATAGCTATGCCCCTTATCCTGTCGTTTTTCAGGAACAACAAGATAAAAGCCGTTAAAGCGGGAAATAATATCAAAAACGCTATTAAATTCATAGGAATATAAGTAAAAAAGGCTCACCCTGACTTAAAGAGTGAACCTTCACTGGTTACGCTCATTTCGTTATTATTTTAACACAAAACCCTTATTTGTCAATCCCCAATTACCTGCTTTTAAGCAAAAACCCCCTGCGGCAGAACTAAATTCGCCGCAGGAGGTTTATCACTCTTAACCGATCAATACTTTCCTTCTCTGCCTCCCATTTTCATACCCATCCCCATGGATTTTTTATCCTTCATGCCCATGAGCCAGAGGTCTTTCATTTTCTTCTGCTGGTCGGCGGTAAGGATCTTTTTCAGATTTATGCATCCGGCGGCGGAATCCTTCGCTATCTGCGCCTTAATAAGATACTTTTTGTCAAGGAGGGTGTTCACCGTATTCAAATTGACATCATCCTTCATGAGCTCGCTCTTGATATCTATGGCGGTCATCTCTATTTCCGCTTTATTTTTTATAACTCCTTTATTAACATCGACCGCCACCGCTTCTACTTTCTTCATCTGGTCATCGCTGATCCCTATCTCATCGGCATTCGCCGTAATGAAACGGACTTTCATCAGGAACATGTCGTCCATGCCCATTTTTGACATCATCTTGTCCTGTTTGCACATCATCTCGCAACGGCCCATAGGGCTGTCATCGCTAAACGCGCACGGTGCCGCTATAGCCAACGCCAAAAGCGCAAGGACCAAACATCTTGTCATGCCTTTCATATCTGCCTCCGGATTTTGTGAAACAAAATTCGTCCCGGACCCGCCAAAAACACTTTGGCGGACGAGGGACCTCTTAACTGTAAACATTTTACAGCCTCCGCGATCTATTACAATGACTTTTTTCCGTTTATCTCTGACTTTTATCTATACAGGTTTTTCAGGATGGCTGTTGGATTTTCTCCATATCTCGGCGAGTACCGCGGCTGTCAGGATACACCATGTGGCGAAGAGCGCGTTCGGGATGGCCGCCTCAGGTGAAAAATGTTTTATCGCGAGAACCGCGCCCATGCCCGCGTTCTGCATGCCCACTCCTATCGCGAGCGTGCGCGTCTTTTTCAGATCGAACCTGAAAAGCTTTCCCGCCAGGTACCCGAACAATAATCCGAATATATTCAAAAGCGCCACTGCCGCGAATATAATGATCGTGACCTTCGCGATGGCGTTCCTGTTCAGTGCCACCACAAGCCCGCAGATAAAGGCTATGAAAAGCGTGGAAAAAGCCGGGAATACAGGTTTTATCCGCGACACCCCCTTATGAAAGAAATGCTGGACAGCCAACCCTGCCAGGAGCGGTATTATAACCATCATGATGATACTCTTGAACATGGGCAAGAACTGGATGGGGATATACTGCCTGCCCAATAAATAGATAAGGCCCGGGGTCACGATCGGGGAAATAAGCGTTGTGGATGCTGTAAGCGCCACGGAAAAAGCCACATCCGCCTCCGCCAGGTACGACATTACTCCCGCTGCCATGGCATCAGGCACGCTCGCGGCGAGTATAAGCCCCAGCGCCAATACCGGAGGCAGATTCAGTAGCTTCACTATCAAAAAAGCCAGGACAGGCATTATCACGAACTGCGCTGTTACCCCTAAAAAAACCGCCTTGGGCTTTTCAAAAATAGGCTTGAAATCCTTTACCGAAAGAAGACAGCCTATGCCGAACATGGTAAATCCGAAAAACAGGTCGCTGAGGCCTTTTATGGGAAGAAAAGCCTGCGGCATAAAATATCCCAATACACCCGCCGCGAGCACCCATATCACCAAGAGCTTGGTAAACCAATCCAGGAATTTATTCAACACATTGAAATTCATCTGAGAACGGGGATAAACATCTGGGCAACCTTAAAATATATAATAAGCCCTGCCACGTCCACAACGCTGGTAGTGATAGGCCCGGCGAGGGCCGCGGGATCAAGGCCCACGCGCTTGGATAGGAACGGAAGCGTAATACCCGTGACAATGGCCAGAAGCACTATGAGGAACATGGTTGTCCCTACTACAATAGAAAGGGTAAAATCCTTCTGCAATAAAAATGCCCTCCCGAGCGCGACGCCCCCGACTATCAGCGCCATAAGGAACGCCGAGGCGATCTCAAGCCTGACTACCTTCCAGACATTCTTAAAGGTAACATCGCCCGTGGCAAGCCCCCTGATGATAGTTATCGATGTCTGGGCGCCGGCATTTCCACCGGTATCAAGAAGCATGGGTATAAAAAATGTCAACGCTACTACAGCGCTCAACGTCGCTTCGAAATTCTTCAAGACAGTCCCTGTCAAAAAGTCGAATATAAGGAGCGCGATGAGCCAGCCCGCGCGCCTCTTTACGAGTTCCATGACATTCGCTTTCTGGTAACTTATGATCTCTCCTTTTTCGGAACTCATCTTTCCTATTTCGTATATATCGCTCGTTGCCTGGCGCTCCATGAGTTCGACCACATCATCTACGGTGACGACGCCGAGTAGTTTGCCGTCCGCGTCCACGACAGGGGCGTCCAGGAGGTCGTATTTCGAGAAATGTTTAGCCACCTCTGCCTTGGGCGCATCCATGCCTATCCTTATATTGTCCACCCTTATCATTATCTCTTTTATGGTTATGTCCTGGGGGACCTTGAGAAGGAGCTGGAGCCCGACCGCGCCTATCAGGACATGGTTATCATCAGTAACATACGCGGAATAAATATCCTTGGCGTGGCCCAGCGTAAGAGATTCCTGTATAGTGAGGAGCGCCTTCCTCGCGGTCATGTCTCTCTTGATCTCGGTCACATCCGTAGTCATGATGCCGCCGGCTGTCCCTTCCTTATAGGTAAGGAGCTTCCTGGCATTGACGCTTTCCTCGCTTTTCATAAGGTTAAGGAACTTCTTCATTACCTTGGGAGGCAGGTCCTTGAAGAGTTTTGTCCTTTCATCAGGCGCCATCTCGTTCAATATGCTGGAAATATCCTCGCTATTGAGGTTCTTCAGAAGATATGCCTGATCCTCGAAACGCAAAGCCTCGAATACCTCGACCGCCTTCTTGGGGGCCAATAATTTGAATACAAGCAGCCTCTCCTGCACGGTAAGCCTGAGCCAGCCTTCGGCTATATCTATGGAATTTATCTTCTTCAGCACATCCTTGAGGTCGGAAAAATTCCTGGAGGCTATAAGTTCTTTTATGTCCGGCAAAAAAAGCGCGAACACCTCGAATTGGCTGAAGTAGTTTTTTGTATCTTTCATATTTTAAAGTTATCCGTTCCGGCGAGCCTGCTTTATTTCTTCTTCCAGTTTTGCTATTTTTTCTTTTAACTCAACCATCCTGAGTTCACGGTCAATACAAATCCTGTTGATGGCCTCCAGTTCTTCTATCTTGTCTTTCAGGTGTGTTTCGGTTTCTTTTTGCCGGCTGAACAGATCTTCAAAAATCACTTTCTGCCATAAAAGTTCCAGGTGACTTTCTATAATCCCCTTGAACTGCACCATAACGTCTTCAAAATCTTTGGAATAAGAATTTTCTTTATTATCCAGGACGCACAGGGTGCCGAAAATATTTTTGTCCGGATAAAATATAGGGACCCCGATATAGGAAATAAGCCCCGCGGCTATGCTTGGATTCTTATCCCATTCGGGATCTTTGAGCGCGTTCGGAATCAGGTTTTTCTCTTTGGTCTTCATAGTTTTTTCGCAATAGATACCCGCGGGCAGTTTAAATTCCTGGCCGGGCTTGAAAGGATTCTCCTTGGATTCGCCCGCCTGGAAAACAGTAAAAGACGGGAACTCGACCCTCATGATCAACGCGACAGGCACCTTCATTACCCTGACCAGTATATTCACTATATTCTGCCATTTATCCTTTATTTCCCGGGGAACAGGGATATCTTTTGGATTGATAGACGATTCCATTTCAGGCTCCTTTTTTATATGACTTTATTATACTCTACGCAAAAAAGCCCTGCAATATATTTTACGCCGGCTTTTTGAGGGCACGCGCGAATACCCGTTCAATAAAACGCCGCTGTATAGCTGGATTCTTGAGCCTCGCGTCTGTTTCTACCGGGGTACCGGGAAAATTTTCCAATACAGCTTTCCCAAAAAACCCTGAAAACTTTTTTACAGGAACTCTGGATCTCAGGCTGGAATAAACCTTTACATTTTTTATGCCGCAGGAAGGAGACCGGTCTTTTAATATAAAACCATCCGCTCTCTTGATGGAAGCCATGTAAGCGGCCGTGAATTTATTCATTTTTTCCGTCAAATCTTTGCCAGTATTCAGTTGCATCAGCCTGTGGCAGCCTTTCCGGGATACTATCCTTATCTTGTCCCGCGGCACGCCAAGCCCTATTTTAAGTTCCGGACAGACAGTCACGAAAGTGACGCGGGGTTTGAGTTTTTCAATAAACTTATCCTCTATTATCTCCCCATCCCACCTGCACCTGGCTGAATCCAGGCATTTACTTAAAAGTATCACGGGTTTCATGTTATGATTATACACCAAATTAAACGCGGAAAAAACAAAAACCCCGGGCAGATAAAGTAACCTATTTGCCCGGGATTATAACTACATGGCGCCCGGCTTCGCTAACAAATGCCGAGTTCCACGCAGGATCTGGCCAGTTCCTCAGCTAACTTGTCAAGAGACTCGCTCCAACCCTCCCTGCATAGTTTGAGTTCTGACGCAGGCGCGCCTGGAGCGGTGTGCCTGAGGGTCAATTTTGTTTTGCCTCCTTCCTGTTCCTCGAAAGTTACACTGACCTTTGTTTCCATCGGCCAACCAGTGTTTAGCCCGTAATAAGCCGCCGAGACAGGATTGCCCTTTTCATCCGCGAACGCGTCATTATACACAATGCGTTCCGGAGAGGTTATTTCTCTGAATGTGCCTATGCCGCAATAATCTTTGCCTTCGGGCGAACGCATACAATAATGAGTTACGCCCCCAGGTTTAAGATCCGCGGTATAAACAGGTAATGTAAAACCTCTCGGCCCCCACCATCTCTTCAGGTGTTCGGGGTCAGTCCATTCCTTGAACAGGACCTCTGCCGGCGCGTCGAATATCCGCGTAATGAGGATTTCTTCCTCCGTCTTGCGATTATACGTGATCTCCATTTTTTCCTCTATGCCGTGTTTGTCGGTACCCGACATCTCGAAGGCCTGCGTATTATCATTGATAACCCTGATCACGGAACGCCAGTTGACCTTCCCCCTTACGGGATCATCTGCCAGACCTGATAACGTTATCGTTTTCCCATCGGAGGCTATGTTACCTTCAAATACAAAGAATCTTGTACTCATTGAATCTACCCAGATCATAAAATATTTTTTCCTATGATTATCATATCCGGTAAGACTGATGCCTCTGAAAGGATTGCCCATTATATCGCCTGTATATTCTTCCTGCAGGTAACGGCCTCCGAGGATCATTTTCCTCTCACTGGATCCCATAGACTCGATAGCGGGTTTTCCTGGTTCAATCCAGTTCCTGGTCCTGGCGCTCCAGCTTCCTTCCAGCTTCGCTAACAGCTTATGCGCCTCACCGGGAGTACCCAATTCTTTGTATATCTCCATCATTTTCCGGCTGTCTAGTTTTTCCTGCTTTTTCTTAAACATGACTGCCTCCTTTCCGATCCCTTATGTGTTTACTGCTTCTTTCACTAATTTAGATGAAGGGGTAATGAAAAGGGTTCAAAATTTTTTAAGGATTTTCTTGTTGTTTTCTATCAGAGAGAGCTTCTGGGACCGGGGCAAACGTTTGATCTGGATTTCTCTTTTTAATGCCTTGGATCTAGTGGAATGGTTTTCCTGGTATAAAAGTTTTACCGGAAGGTGGCTTCTGGTATAACTGCCGCCTTTGCCGGAATTATGCTCTTTGACACGGCGGGATACATCTGTGGTCACGCCTGTGTAGAGGGAATTATCGCTACATTTTAGGATATAGGCGTGCCACATTTTGGATGTATCTTTTACAGCTTTGAGACAACGGCTTTTAGCGGCCGCTGTCTTTCCGCTTCGCGAAACACTCTTTGCAATATACCGGGCGATCTCCGCTGGGCTTGAAAGGGACTTCGCATTCTTTCTTGCATTCTGAACAAGTTACCTTGTGCATCTCTCTTGGCCTTCCGCCAAAACCACGATCTTGAAACGCCATGTTATTTTCCTTTTTGTTTTACTACGGTTAACTGCGATTTAATTACCCTGTTTTTTTATTTGGATTGTTGGCACTTCACTAAAACTGGCTCCAGGGTCCGAATCATCTCGAACCATTGATATAATCTTACCAAATACAATTCACGGCTGCAAGAACAAAAATCTTTCGTAGGGCTCAACATATGGCGCTCGGCAGTCATCTGGCGGGTTTGCCCCTACCCAAACCCGCCAGATGACTGTGTCCGCCTCACCTATATAAGTCACAGAGAAGGCGGCCACTATCCCGCCTAACACCTGTCTTAAACACTCGTTACGGCGAGATGCCGAGCCTTCCTTCTATCAATGCTTCCATGGTACATTAGCTTAATCACTAGCTTCGTGCTAATAACGCCTCTTGTGTTCAGTACTTCAAGCTCAAAAACAGTATACCAGCCTTAATTCAACAAACTCCTAATCTCAAGATAACCTTTAGCTACAAGCCTATTAATTAAATCTTTACCCATTTTTTTTGTTATGCTATCGAAATTATTATAAACAACCTCTGTTATTTTTCTTATTTCTTTTTTGGAGCTAGTAATAAGCCACTCATCCTCACTATTATCGATTATTAAAATTAAAGCTTGAGCCACTAGTAGCGGGTAAGCACTAACATTCTTCTCTAAACGGTCAATAACAAATTGTTCGGGGTCGGGTAAGACACCCATCTTAAGGCTCAATATTAACTGCTCCAAGGCCCATGGCTCACCTAGCTTGCCTGATGCATACCACCAACCAAAGCCATTTAATTCTTGAATTTCATTACCTTGTTTTTCTTTTCGATAAAATTCTACTCTCTTTTCCCAAATTCTTTTAAATTGCTCTTTAATCTTTACAGGTACTTCACCCTCTGAGTTATATAAAACTCTACCCAGAAATTCAATGCTTGTTTTCCTTAAAGAAAGTGAAGCTTTTGCAAAAAATAATGAAAATAAATCTTTGGGGTCATCAATATTTACTTTACCTCTATAGGCATAGGTCATTATGTGCTCCGAAAGACCATTTTCTGCTGTATCAAACTCTTCAGAACCATCAATTCGTTCAATCGCTGTAGTATATTCATTTTTTATAACATCAAGAATATTGTCATAAGGATGACAAAAAACTATGTATGTCCCCCAAGCAGCATCACGAAATTGATTCAATTGTTTTTCTTTTGGAAATATTTTATGTAGATTTATTGTTACCCAGGCAGGATCTAATAAAACTAACCAAGGAAGCCATTGTCCATAGACAGATTGAATTGCCAATGTTTTTTCTATGTCTGGATTTAATTTTTCTTCTAGTATGCCTTTTACTTCTTTCATTTCTTCAAAACCAGCATTCAATTTCGGAGCGTCTTCATTCTTTTCAAAATTTCTTCTTATCCACAAAGCATATCTTATAATGGCGTGCATTGCAACTCCGCGAACCGAATTAATCGAACCTGTTGCTGGTTCCGTGACATCATCCGGAGCAGGATCTGGATCATCAGTTAAAATCCTCATAATAGGCCAAACAGAATCACGAAATTTAATCGGGATTGAAACTTTTTCAAAAGCTACCTCAAAAAGACGACCAATTTGTTTTCTTGTCCAACTCCAATCAGGATCGAAGTCAAGATGACCAGATGCATTTTTTCTTCCTGGTATTTGTCGTGGTTGTTCGACAATCCATTTGCATAAATCTATTACTTTATCCCATTCGAAGGGGCGATCTTCTTTAACAGCTTTCTCGAAGCCCTCCAAAGCCGATCTCGCATATGTTGGATCAACTCCCTTTAACTCGGTCAAAACAAGAGAGAATTTCTGAGGTTCTTCAGCAATTATTGAAGATAATACACGACCTAGTCCCTCCATAGAATCTCCTCGCATGGTATCAGGAGCTCTCCAGACTTTCAGAAAAGAGATAATCTCTTGAGGGGACATTAATTTTAAATCATCTTTAGTTTTAGGGCTAGTTGGCCCCACCCACTCAGTGGTAATTCGAAAGACTTCGGGTGAGCTCGGAGAACCAAATTCTTTACTCAAACTCTCATACTTTGACTTCCAAGGTTCTTTAAGCCAATGGCTAATCCAACCGAATCTATCTTTTTGCCAAACTTTTTTCCCTTGATCAGAAGTCTCATACTTTGGACCATCTTCAATCCATTTTAATATCATATTTTGCTGATCAGGAGGAAGAATGTTTAACGTTTTAGTAGCCAACGGCCAATATTCGTTTCTTGCCCATTCAGCATCAAAAAGCTTTTTGTCCAATAGTTTTCTAGCTATTAATTCTGGAGCCAAATCTGGAAATTCCAATAAAATAATCAGCGCTATTCTTTGAAATGCATTCCATTGCCTTTGCTCCATAGTCTTAATTACTAAAGCAAATTTTTCTTTGTCAACGGAAACCAATTCTTTAGCAGTTTTGTATACACTTACCATCAATATTTCTAATATATTTCGCGAACGATGAATATTAGCAGAGATTGTACTACACCACATATAAGAATAATCCTCATAACCTTTAACTTTATTACTTTGGCTTCTAATGGTTAAGGCGTCTTCAAATAAATCAGAAATACATTCTAACGCCTTGGTACCACTCTTTTTTACCAAAATAGGAATGATTTTATTAAGTTCGTCTTCATAGTCCCAAGTTTCAAATCTAACCTTCGGATCAATTGGAATTCTCAATTTTGCTTTCCTTGGTTTCCTTAAATCTGCTTTTACTTCAAATAGCGCCTTTGTTAATTGGATTGCCTTTTCTATTTCTTCCCCTTCAAACAAATGAATAATCAATAAGGCCAGTTTTTCCGGGAGAAAATGTTGAAATGGCAAGTTTAACCATTCCTCTGCGTCCTCCACAAATTCTTTTGCATATCTTGGAGGTAAATTAATGGCACAATCTATCAAATCTATGTGTACTCTAGTATTTCTTGTCCTCGGTATACTCTTGACTATCCGGAAGATTTCAGCAGGGTCAAATGCTTTTAATGAACTGACATGAGCTAAATAACGAGAGGTAGGCCAAACTAAATAATAAGCCAATTTCTTATCCGAATCATATTCAGGCTCAGGGGGGCATTTAAAAAAATCGTTTTTTTCTAATAAACCTATCCAAACGGGAGATTTGTCTTTTAATTTGTTGAAAAAATAGTTTTGAGTTACAAAATTATTTGGAATCTCATTTTTCAATATTCTAATTTCTTTTGAACCTGGATAGCTGATTGAAGTTATTTCATCAACTCTGTGCATATAAAAAGTATAATTATCTTTAAACCTTTGCAATAAAGCATCAAACAAATTTTGAGCTTCACCCCAAAAATTTATAAATTCTTCATCGACTATCCTTGGTTTTGAAAGGCTATTTCTGTGAGCAAGTTTTTGCAGGTTAAAACTTAGCCACTTTTTAGCAACTTGCTCTCCTTCGCCTATGCCCAATGCAACTAAGATATTCTTAATTTCTTTTTTTCTTCCTTCGTTGTGAATAATGTTTTCAATTTTCTCTATTTTTTCTTCATCAACGATATTAAAAGCCTCCTTGATTGTTTTTCTAGTTTTCTCGTGACCTTCCATCTTTGGATTATTTCCCAATGGTCTTAATACTGAACGTAAAGAACTATCAATTTCCCTTAAAGCGTGGCAAACTAGTGAAACAGGGTTTTTAAATTCCTCTTCGGTTTTAACTTGATTCATAATTCGACACGCATCTATATAAAATGCCGCAGGTTCTTCTCCAATTTGCATTAGTCCATCATAAATCCTTTTTTGTAAAGGGTCATTAAATTTAAAAGCTCTTGCCAGGAGAAGATTTTTTGTTGCGCTTTCCAGAAATTCAGCATTTAGCTTCCCAGAGGTTCTCTTAAGGAGTTTTCGCACCTTATTCAATTGTAAATCACTCGGTGCTACTTTATTATTAAACCATCTGTTTACAGTTTGGAAACTAACGCCCAATTCTTTTGCAAGCTCAACCTGGCTGAAGTTGTTTTGATACGAATATTCTTTTAATCTTTTAACAATATCATTCATTGTCGCCTCCTATAACATTGTATAACACTATAACATAGTATAACATATATTTATTTTGTCAATAAAAATATAAAAACTTTTTGGAGTCTTTTGAGCTTGAAGTACTGAACACAAGAGGCGTTATTAGCACGAAGCTAGTGATTAAGCTAATGTACCATGGAAGCATTGATAGAAGGAAGGCTCGGCATCTCGCCGTAACGAGTGTTTAAGACAGGTGTTAGGCGGGATAGTGGCCGCCTTCTCTGTGACTTATATAGGTGAGGCGGACACAGTCATCTGGCGGGTTTGGGTAGGGGCAAACCCGCCAGATGACTGCCGAGCGCCATATGTTGAGCCCTACGAAAGATTTTTGTTCTTGCAGCCGTGAATTGTATTTGGTAAGATTATATCAATGGTTCGAGATGATTCGGACCCTGGAGCCAAGTGTGTTTTGTTCCCCCTATCAGTACTGATAGGGGGATTTTTTTTGTCCTCTTGTACTGCTGCCTTTTCGGCAGCGGTCGGGTGGGGGCGACCGCTGCCGAAAAGGTCGTCCAGTTCCTCTCCGAAAGCCCTTCTATAATAAAGCGTTATAAAAATTTCTTCTTTT
>JBAZEP010000010.1:0-53478 GCA_041653835.1 Candidatus Omnitrophota bacterium | reverse complement strand
ATCCAGAAAATATGATATAATATGTGTAGATGAAGGTACAATAAACAAGGAGGCGTTCAATAGCGGTAAGCTTCTAGGTTTATAGCCTATAAAAAAAGCCCTTAGATAAGGGCTTTTTTTATTTCTATCTCTTTTCTTCTCCGAAAACCTCGGCGCTGAAGATATAGATTTCCGTGGATTTATCTTTCCAGGCATTTTGAGGAAGGCCCGCTTTTACGCAAGTTTGTTTTAAAAATGTTTCCCTGTCCCAGCCGTATTCAGTAGCTACCTGGGGAAGAAGAAGTCCTGAATAACCGCCCTGCTTTATATAGAGGCCGTGCTTCCCGATCTCTATTTCATTTATATCCCTGATTTTTTTAAGCGGGGTGAGTACGGATATGTCCAGCTCCAGTTCTACCAGTTCTTTTTCCGTAATAGGATCATACCTGAACCTGTAATCCTCGATTGCCGCTGACCTGGCAACGTCTTTTACTGTTTCAGCTAATGGCTTCACCGCCTGTATATAGCCGATACAGCCACGGAGGCCGCCTTTATTTTTCAGTGTAACAAATGCCCCGCATTTTTCTTTCAGCCTTTCTTCCGTGACCGCCGGGAAAAACTGCTTCCTGCCTGTGATAGCCTCTGTTACCGAAAGCCTGGCTATTTCCAGTAGTTTAGCCTTTTCTTCTTTATTTAAATATTCGTTTTTCATTATCCCATCCTCCTTATCTCCGGGCATGTCAGGAGTATATATAACAATGCTCGAATAACCAACAACTCTTGACTTATCGCCTGCCACGTCCCCTGAATTAGCGTATTTGAGCACTTTTGCCTTAGCGCCTGAACGATTGGCGAACATAATAGCGGACAGCACCGCGAGAGGAGCGTCTATCTCCGTATCGCCGTTATTTATCTGCCTCGCGAGCCAATCAGCGTCTAATTTTTCAATAGCGCTGATGCCGCTTGTGTCAAGCGCCACTGCTTTATCATAAGGATGGTAATGGGACAGGTCCACGCTTACGACTAAAAGTGTATCTTTATCCATAACATCATAAAGCGCGTCGCTCAATATCCTTATATCCCCGGATGCCAGGCTCCCCATCATAATCGGCACTATTTTAAAATCTTTATCTTTATATATCCTTTGTAGGAAAGGCACTTCTACTTCTATGGCGTGTTCTTTCGCGTAAGCCTCAGGATAAAAAACAAACCTTTTATCTTTAGCCATTATTTTATTGGCAAGTTCCTCGTCTATTTTTACGAGCCCGAGGGGGGTCTCGAACGAACCTTTATTATAGACCGACATGCCGCTAAATCCGACGTAATGACTCGGGGATAAGATTATTATTTTTTTGAAATCCGTGCCTTCCAGCTGCTTGAAACCATGCCCTGCGACCTGGCCTGAATAATCATAGCCCGCATGCGGCACGATAAGGGCCAGGATTTTCCCTTTCATGTCTATCTTTTTCGCGGCGGCAAGAAAATTATCCACTTTTCCGGCTAATTCTTTTTTACTCGCGGGATAAAACATGCCCGCCACAGCCGGCTTTCTAATATCATCCGCATAAGAATTGCCGCAGAAGTACAAAATAACCGCTAATATAAAAACTATTCCCCTTGTCATAGCGTTTCATCCCCTTAAGGGAAGATTTGTGACACTGTCACAAATCTTCCCTTATATTTATCCAGCGAGTTTTTTGTAGTGCCGCGCTTCTTTATATGATTTTTTAAAAGCGCTTAATTTTTTCAATCCGGGTAATAGAAAAACCGTGAATATCCCGAATCCAGCCATTTTCAAAAACTCTTTCCTCGTAATTTTTTTGTCCATAAACACCTCTCATGACCAGCGGCCCGGGATTATATTATTGCAGAATCCGCACTGCCCGCCGGACATATTGTTCTCCATAACTGTATAACCAAGTCTTCTGATGATCAGCTTCTTGCATGCCGGGCAATAAGTATTATTACCCTCATGCTCTGGGATATTGCCTGTATAAACATAGTTGATACCCTTTGACATCGCGATATCTCTCGCGAGTATCAGGGATCCCTCGGGCGTAGGCGGAAGATTTTTCAGCTTGTACATGGGCCAGAACTTTGAAAAATGCACTGGTACGTCCGGCCCGAGATTCGCCGTTATCCAGTCGCACAACCTTGAGAAGTCATCCCTTGTATCGTTATAGGTAGGCACAACAAGGTTAACCAATTCAAGCCATACGCCTTTTTCTTTTATGGCCTTTATCGAGTTCATCACAGGGCCGATATCTCCCCTTGTGACAGTTTCATAAAAATCCTGCGTAATGCCTTTAAAGTCCACCTTTATCCCGTCTAAAAAACCGCATGCCTCTTCCAGCGGTTTCTGGTTGATATAACCCGCTGTTACCCAGACATTAAGAATATCGTTCTTATGGGCTTCTCCGGCTATATCCGCGGCATATTCAAAAAATACTACCGGGTCCGAATAAGTGCAGGCAATGCTTTTACATTTATTTTTTACCGCCTGACTGACTACTTCTTCCGGAGGCATGTCCATATTAATGGTATCTTCCGGATTGGACTGGGATATCTCCCAATTCTGGCAATAAAGGCAGTGCAGATTACACCCGGCTGTCGCCAATGAGAATGAAAGAGAGCCGGGTAGGAAATGGTAAAAAGGCTTTTTTTCGATAGGGTCAACGTGCGCGGCGCAAGGCTTGCCATAGACAAGGGTCTGGAGCTTTCCGTCTATATTCATGCGCGCCCGGCAGTTCCCTCTCTCGCCTTCTTTCAGCTCGCATCCCCTGGGGCACAATAAACACCTTACTTTATTCATTATTCTATGACCCTGTAATATTCCGCTTCCCTGGGTATTAAACCTGTTTTTTCTTCTATGGCATTAAAGCTTGTTTCCGGAACGTTGTGTTTTGGTTTGTTGGCGCGGATGATGGCCGCAGCTATCATTATAAGGACAAGAACGAGGACAAGATTGAAAATTATTTTTTTAAGCATATATTTTTCTTTATGAAAATGGCCACCGCTATTATGAATATCGCCACGCTGGTAATGCCCGCCAGCGTAATACCGGTATTGAATAAATAAACATTATCCGCACGGAACTGAGAGACGATCAATCTTATGACACCATACGCCATCACATATAATAAGAATAATGCGCCGTCAAATTTTAATCTCTTCCTTAAATTCCATAATAGCAAAAACCCTGTGAAATCCAGAATAAGCTCATATATCTGGGTGGGATGGGTAGTCATGCCGAACAAGGGTTTCATCGCTATGCCGGAACAACAACCGTTCAGGAAACAGCCTATCCTGCCGATCGCCTGGCCCAGTATAAGCGAAGGGGCTATTATATCCGCCAATGCCCAGAAAGAGATCTTTCTGGCATTTGAAAAAATAATACCGGCTATTATGCCGCCGAATATAGCCCCGTGTATCGCGAGCCCGCCTTCCCATATCCTGAATATGGACACAGGGTCTACCAGGAAATCCTTGAGCCCGTAAAACAGGACGTGAAAGCTCCTCGCGCCTATTATAGCGCCTATAAGCAGGTAAAAACCAAGGTCATACACTATATCCGGTTTTATACTCTTTCGCGCGGCCTCGCACCTGGCGATAAAGAGCCCGAACAAAAAAGCTATGGCGACCATCATGCCATAGCTATAAACCGTAAAAGGTCCTATTTTAGCTATTATAGGGTGCATAAATTATTTTATTTCCAGATCCGGCTTGCCTGTCCTTTGTTTTGCGAAATCCCATGAATAATCGTACAGATGCAGGCCTTTGCTCGTGGCTATAATCTCGCCATTTTCTACGCCTATCTCTTCCGCCATATACTGCTTCACGAGTTCCAGTCCCCCCAGATTCGAGGGGAACCCTCCCCATAAATCCCATGACCTGAAATACGGGAAAAAATGCAGTTTCCCGTAACGTATCCTTGTGTCTATAAGCCTGAGGCACGGCGGGTCATTCAATTTTATATCGGACGGCATGCCTATCTCTATTGTCGCCTGGTTAGTCCCATGACCCTGGGTCTTGTACATTTTAATGACTTCTTCCACCTGATTGACCTCGAGAGGCATTTCCCTCACCATATCTTTGCCGCCGATTGTTTCCTTCAGCCTGACCTTGGCGTCCACCATTCTTTCTCCGTAGGTATAATCCTCTGTTTCTGTTTTCTGGCCCGTCAATAAGTAGGAAAGATAACCGTTTATGTATTCCATGCTCGTGGGCGCCGGAATGCTCGCGCCTTCGGGCATTATAGGTATTATCTGGTGCGACGGGTTCTTTATCCTGATAGTGACAAAATCGAATTCGAGCCTTTTCTGGCCCGCGTAACTGCCTCTTGTTATCGTATATACATGGCCATATTCCAGGATATTCGAAAGGCACCTGAACCACGCGTCATCAAGGTCAAACGCCTCTATGTGGACAGGCCTGAGTTCGCTTCTTTCCATTTTATTCCACTCCCCAGTGTTTTTTCAGTTCGTTCGTGATATCGCTCATGTCCTTGTTTCCCAGTTCTTTTTCCATTATTTTACTCTTCCCTGCCCTCTTCTTCAAGCTAATTAAATCCTCCAATTCCCTGACGCTCATGATACCGCACCCGAACGCCCTGGCGTGATTCTTTATTGAGTTATCATCCGACGAAACAGTCATCCTGTTCTTCGAAGGCATTTTAAGGATATCGATTATTACCTTGTCTGCGTCTTGAGCCTTATTTGAGAATAAAATATCTATACCGCCGTAGCTCTCTTTTGCCAGGCCAAGCCCCTCGCCTTTGCCGTCAAAGACAACTATTATTTTATCGAACGAACGGTTCCTCTGCCTGAAATCCGATAACGCCTTGATGAACGACAGCCGCGACGCCTCAAGGCTTATGTCCTTTTTCGCGTCGAACTCCCTTATCTTGCTTATCGCGTTATAACCGTCGATGATCAGGCATTTCATGAAAGTTCTTCCTTTATTCTCTTAAAACTCTCCTCGCCGTCGAATATCATGCCTTTGATGCCGAGCCTGGACGCCGCCTCTATCAGATCCGCCCTGTCATCTACATAAAACACCTCCGCGGGCGAAGCGTTCACGGATCTCATGGCGGCGTCATAAATCCCGGGGTCGGGCTTCCTGGCGCCCACCTCATATGAAAGTATAACGCTGTCAAAATCATTGAATACCGCCATTTTATTTTTCAAAAACTTATAATGCGCCTCGTTGATATTCGATACCATGGCAAGTTTATATTTATTCCTCATGAAGCGTATAAAATCGTGCATCCTCACATTGCGGGGTGTCTCGAAAAATATATCGTCCCATACAGGTAAAAAGGCCTTATAACCCATGTCTAATTGCAGCATATCCTTTACGCCTTTATAGAAATCAAGGGTGTTTATCCTGCCTTCCTCGTAATCTTTTGTAAGGCTGGAATCAAAAAAAAGCTCATAAATCTCCAGCTCGCTTTTCGGGGTCAGGCGCAGTATCTTTTTTACCGCTATAGCGTGGTCGAAGTTTATAAGGACATTTCCCAGATCGCAGAATATAGCTTTATATTTATTTTTAGTCATTTGGTCTGCTGACGGCGGATGTTTCAGCCAATATTAGGCAGGCATTTTATCGCTCGTTTGATAGCCTTATCAGGATGCTCGTAATCCTTGAGTTTCCCTTCCATATAGGCGTCATAAGCTGCCAAGTCGAAATTCCCGTGTCCCGAAAAATTGAAGACTATGCATTCCTCTTTATTCTCTTTTTTGCACCTGAGCGCTTCATCTATGGCGGCCTTGATAGCGTGGCTTGTTTCAGGCGCGGGCAGAATCCCTTCGGTGCCCGCGAAAAGAAGGGCCGCCTTAAAGACTCCTGTCTGGTGGTACGCCCTCGCCTCTATAAGTTTCTCATCAAGCAATATCGATACCAGCGGCGCCATGCCATGATATCTCAAACCGCCCGCGTGTATACCTTCTGGCACAAAATCATGCCCCAGCGTGTACATTTTCAATAACGGCGTCATTTGCGCCGTGTCGCCGAAATCATACCTGTAAGGCCCTTTGGTAAGCGTAGGGCACGCCGCAGGCTCAACCGCTATAAACCTGATATTTTGCCCGTCTATTTTATCTTTTACGAACGGGAATGTGAGGCCCGAGAAATTACTCCCTCCGCCGACACACGCTATCAATATATCGGGTTTCTCGCCTGCCAGCTTCAGTTGTTCCTTTGTCTCAAGCCCTATCACTGTCTGGTGGAGCATTACATGATTCAACACACTGCCGAGAGAATATTTGGTATCGCTGTGGGTAACCGCGTCTTCCACGGCCTCCGATATCGCCATGCCCAGGCTTCCGGGCGTATGCGGCATCTTTTTTAAAATGCTCCTGCCGGCCTTTGTCCTCTTTGAAGGAGAAGCGAATACCTCCGCGCCCCAGGCATGCATGAGCGACTTCCTGAAGGGTTTTTGTTCATAACTGCACCTTACCATATAAACCGTGCATTTTAAACCGAGTATTTTACAGGCAAAGGAAAGCGCGCTTCCCCACTGGCCCGCGCCTGTTTCCGTGGCAATCCGCTTCACGCCTTCTTTTTTATTAAAATAAGCCTGGGCAATCGCTGTATTGGGTTTATGGCTACCAGGGCCACTAACGCTTTCATCTTTATAATAGATTCTGGCAGGGGTCTTAAGTTCTTTTTCAAGATTATACGCCCGGCGAAGAGGCGTAGGCCGCCAAAGCTTAAGGACACGGATAATCTCATCCGGTATTTCTATCCATCTATCCAGCGACATCTCCTGTTTTATAAGTTCCATCGGGAAGATAGGCGCTAATTCATCCGCGGATAATGGTTTATTTGTCCCTGGATTAAGAGGAGGCGGCAAAGGATTGGGCAGGTCCGCCTGGATATTGTACCACGCCCTCGGAATGTTTTTTTCATCGAGCAATATCTTGAAATTATCCATATTCCTTTTCGCTAATGCGACATTTGTGACAGTGTCACTTTTGTCGCATTAGCTACACCAACTCTATCTTTATATCTGGCTGGTGTTTTATTGTTTCGTGAATAAGACAAGATTCAGCGACTTTTATAAGCGCTGGTTTTCTCGGTCCTGGTTCGGCATTAGGCAGTTCTATCTTCGCGCTTATAGTCTTGATACGGCTAGGCTTATCAGTCGTCTTTTCCCAGCCTAAAGTTATCTTCATGCCGCTGGGATCAAGGCCTGTGTTCCTGCAAAATCCCAGGACATATATGCCTATACACGAACCGAGAGAATCTATAAATAGTTCGGGAGGGGTCATGCCCTGGTCTTCCCCGCCGCTTTCTTTAGGTTGGTCTATTATAATAGTGTGGGCCCTATTGGCAGCGCTGAATTTCTTTCCGTCTATATATTTTATTTCCGCATATTCCATTTTAATCTCCAAAACTTTTCAGGATTTCCGGGGTTTTTCTTTCAATAACCTGGATGTCTTTATCCTCGAAATACCCTAGCGCCACAGGCGCCACTACCGCGTAATTATCCGGGATACCGAATTTTTCCCTGAACCATTCGTCTTTATCCAGGACGCTCATCATGCCTACCCAGCACGAGCCTATGCCCATGGAAGAGGCGAGGAGCATCATGTTCTGCGCGGCCATTGCGCAGTCGCTTTGATAGGAAAAAGCCATCCGGCCTATGATTATTATAACACACGGCGCGTGATAGAATATGCTGAAATCTTTCACTGCCATGCGTTTTTTATACCTGGCGAACTGCGGTTTTTCCTCCACCAGTTTCTTTATATAAGGTATGGAACGATCCGAAAGCTCTTTTATAAGCGCCTTGTCCTGTACGACAATGAACCCCCACGGCTGTTCATTCATGCCTGTGGGCGCCCATTTGGCTGCCTCGATAAGTTTATCTATGATCTCTTTTGGTATGGGTTTATCCAGGTATTTCCTGATACTCCTGCGGGACTTGATAATATCCATTATGCCGGCCATATTGGATATTTTACCCGCCCCTGCTCCCGCCTGTCAATCCTTAAGTTTACGAGATAAATAAAATTATTTTAATATTTATAAAATTCCTTCAACCATGCCTTCACTGCTATTGTCATTATCTTCTGTTTAGCTTGACGGCATTTGCTGATCTTATCTAATGCTTTGGCGGAATTTATTAAGTCGAGCCTGGCCTTCTTTAGTTTTTTGTCCATTCCAGAAGTCTATACCTTATTACAGTTAGGTGTCAACATTTATTTAACCGTAGCATAATAAGGTACATGGAATACCCTATCAGAATAAAACTTGGGAAGAAAATAAGGGAATTGCGAGAAAAATACAGCTATACCCAGGAAGAACTATCCGAAAAAGCCGATATCGACTACAAATATATCCAGCGGATCGAAGGCAAAAAACCGCCTGCCTTAAAAATCGACACTATCGAAAAACTCGCCAAGGCGCTCAAAGTAAAACCTTACAAATTATTAAAGTTTTAATGCGACAAAAGTGACAGTGTTATAAATGTAACATTAGAATGGCGCGGGTGGAATTTTTAACGTGGCGCTTTTAAGCAGGTTAGGATTATTCAACCAGTGCCAATTTGTCACCGGTTCTTACCTTATATTTTTTAAATATTTTTTTATATCATCGTGATTGCCTGCCAGAATAAACTCCACTAAATCTTCTCTCCATCTGAAAAGAATCCTGGCTTTAAGCCCTATCCTGGTTTCCCAAAAATTACCCTGTAGCCGCTTTAGACCTATACCTTTAGAAATTGCCTTATTGTGAGATAACACATCTATTGTATAGATAGCGGCTTGCTTTATTTCTTCTTTTTCTTCGCCGTGGAAACTTTTGACAGACCTATCAAAGGAAGGCTTGAACTCAAACCTCATAAAGACTCTATATGCTTTTTAGCTTCCTTGCCGGTCTTATATATGCCTTTAGAAGAGGCTATTTTTTCAATCTTCTGCCATTCCCTGACAGTATAGGGCGAGTCAATTGTAACCCGGCAGGGCATTAAGATTACTCCTTCTTTACTTAACCCAAAAGCGATCGAAGCCCCTTCTTTAAGATTAAGTATCTTCCTTACCTGATTAGGGATAGTAACCTGGCCTTTTGATGTAATCTTCGCTGTGTGTATTATAGTCATGTATCCTCCTTTATCCTTACTTCCTTACATTCTTACTTCTATTACAATGATACCTTACCTCTAAGCTTTTGTCAAATGCCATCTTAGGATTCGGTTGAAGGTAGAAAAAACAACGTGGGTAGAATAGGATGTCGTTAGATAGGGTGTACCAAAATAGGACGGCAATTACTTCCGTACTTCCGAACGGCGAAGGGTGGGATAATAAAAGGGACGGTTCTGCGATTATCCTCAAAACCGTCCCTCTTAATTGGCTCGTTTAATCTGGTATTTCTAACCTGGTTAGAAATTATTGAAAAACTCGCCAAGGCGCTCAAAGTAAAACCTTATAAATTATTAAAGTTTTAAGCTTAAACTTATCACCATAAACTTGATGTCACGCCTGCGCCCTTGCAGTATTTACCACCATAAATTTTTTCTTAAGACACAAAAAATAGGATTCTATATATTTATATGAAAAATATGAAATTACAAGTGTGGCGCTTAAAATTGAAAAATAAACAATGCTGTACTTGCAGAGTGGGTTGGCTTCCCATCCAGATAACGCCTTTGAAAAAATAAAGATCAGAAGCGGATGCACCACATAAATGCCGTATGAAATTTTACCTAAAAAATTAAATATTTTTGTTTCTAAATTTATGATCCTGTTCTGAATATTAATCTGCCCTATTATCAAAAATAACGCCGCTACAGCTATGATTTCCGTATCGATAACCGAGGCAAAATGATATTTGTTCACCGCTACTAAAAAGATAAGCGCCCAACAGATCAATTGGGACAATTTATTATCCACAAGATTTAAAAATATCCTGTTATTCTCTTTGAATAGCACTGCTCCTAAGGCGCCGATCATCATGCAGTGAAATTTTGTGACATCTATTACATCCTTAATTATGGAAGTAGGATGCAAAAAATGAAGTGCTATTTTAATCCCGAGCAAGCTCACGATCATCATAATAATAGGGACCGCCGGCTGTTTTAATATTTTGTTGATCCATGGCCAGAATAAATAAAATTGCTCTTCCGACCCCAATGACCAGTAATGTAATAAAAACGGCAGCGTATTCTCTGTTAAAAATGGAATATTTGCGGCGTAAAAAATATATAAAAAAAGCGACTCTCCGTTTAATTCAAGACGGTATACTATTATCGCAATAATAGAGATAAACAAATAAATATAATAAAGCGGCCAGATCCTGAGTATTCTCCTCAAATAAAACTTCCTTACATCGATTGCTTGGATATCTTTTTCGGCTTGAAGTAAATATGTTATCAAAAAGCCGCTCAGAACAAAAAATATAGTAACTCCGTACCCGGCCAGAAACAACCCCTTGGGAGAGCCATCCTGAAAAGAACCAAAAATATGGGGATCCAAATTAAAATCCTGTAATTTTAAAGTAATATGGGATATTACTACGCCGATCGCTGAAATAGCTCTTAATCCATTCAATCCCGGGAAATAAATAGTTTTATTAACGGCCTCTGCTTTTTTACGCTCTTGCATGTTCTTCATCTCCCAGCATATCCATAGTATACGATAAAATGAGTATACACCTTATTATAGTTAGGTGTCAATGTTTCCATAACCGTAGCATAATAAGGTATATGGAATACGCTATCAGGATAAAACTTGGGAAGAAAATAAGGGAATTGCGAGAAAAATACAGCTATACCCAGGAAGAACTATCCGAAAAAGCCGATATCGACTACAAATATATCCAGCGGATCGAAGGCAAAAAACCGCCTGCCTTAAAAATCGACACTATCGAAAAACTCGCCAAGGCGCTCAAAGTAAAACCTTACAAATTATTAAAGTTTTAATGCGACAAAAGTGACAGTGTTATAAATGTAACATTAGAATGGCGCGGGTGCAATTTTTAAGCAGGTTAGAAAATTTTAAAAAAAATGGTTTGTTATTTGTATATCACTATGATATACTTTATAAGGAGGTGATAACCTATGCCGGTAATAATGGACAAAGAACTTCTAATACGAATACCCACCCCTTTATACAAAAAGGCAAAGAAAATTTCTAAAATGAAGTACAAATCCCTTTCTGCGTTTGTGAGAGACATTATAATGGATCGGGTAGAAGATTATATAACATCCGATGAAAGAAAAAAAATAAGCGAGGGAGAAAAACAATACTTGAAAGGCAAAGGCGTCAGCTGGAGAACGATAAAGCGTGGATAAGTTTGAGATCATCCTAGTTTCTCAAGCCTTAAAATTCTATAAAACCTGCCATCTACAAACAGCGGAGAGGCTGAATAAATGCTTTGAGACATTAGAGGGGAACCCTTTCTATGGTCCAAATGTAAAATTGTTGCGTGGAGAAGAAAAACTTTATAGATACCGCCTCGGCGATTACCGCATAATCTATCGAATAGACAAAACTACTAAAAAAGTTATAATCAGCCTCATATCCCTCAGGCCTTCTGTATATAGGAATATTTAAAAATAAAACCTAAGTTTACAAAAATGGCAGTGTCATAAATGTAACATTAGGAGCCGGATGAATATTGCGCGGCATATCTGTCTACAAGTTCGCGTATCATTTTCTGGTACTTGGTGTGGCACTCGTCGGCTTTATGCTTAAAGAAATCTACGCTTGATTTCTTAAGAAGCAGAGTTATCTTTATAGTTTCTTCCGGCATTATGAGTTCTTCCGGCCTCGGTAGAAAGTCATTAACCCTGGTTAATTTTCCTACAGGCTTATTTGGATCCATTATCTTCTCTTTCATAATATATGCCTCCTTATAAAACTGCCTGATTTTTTTTCCATATCAAATATGCCATAAATCTGGTTATTTGTCAATATAATAATATGTATAATTATACATATTAATTAACTAACAGATTTATCCTCCTCTCTACTATATAAGACACATCTGGAGGCGGTTTTCTTTCAATTATTTTTAAAATTCACCTATAACAATGTTACACTGTGACACTGTCAGAATGTAAACTTAGGAAGCCGCGAATGACCTAATAAGCCTAAGGCGACAAAAGTGACAGTGTCATAAATGTCGCATTAGAATGGCGTGGGGTGAAATAGGGTGTGCCAAAATAGGACGGCAAAATTTTTCAGTGCCGAATGGCCCCAGACAGCGGACAAAAAAACAAACCGCAGGGAAGATTGATGTCTCCCCTGCGGCTATATTTGACTTAACTTAAAACTACCTTATACTACGCCGTGGGCGAGCATGGCATCCGCGACTTTCACGAAGCCGGCTATGTTGGCGCCGTTGACGTAATTTACATATTTACTGTTCGGATCTTTTCCATATTTAACGCAAGACTCGTGGATATTGATCATTATCTGGAGAAGCCTCTCGTCCACTTCATCGCTTGTCCACGATAAGCGCTGGCTGTTCTGCGACATTTCTAGACCGCTTGTAGCTACTCCGCCCGCATTTGATGCCTTGCCCGGAGCATAGAGTATCTTTGAATCCAGAAATATCTCTATTGCTTCAGGAGTGGAAGGCATGTTCGCGCCCTCTCCTACCGCTATACAGCCGTTCTTTATCAGCTTTTTGGCGTCAGACTCGTGGATCTCATTCTGGGTGGCTGACGGGAAAGCTACATCGCACTTTATTTCCCACGGGAACTTGCCTTCAAAATACTTGCATTTGAATTCATCGGCATATTCCTTTATGCGCCCCCTCTTCACATTCTTGAGTTCCATAACGAATTCCAGCTTCTGCTCATCTATGCCTTTGGGGTCGTAGATAAAACCGTTGGAGTCGGAAAGCGTTACAGGTTTCGCGCCTAACTGTATCAATTTCTCAACAGTGTACTGCGCGACATTGCCTGAACCCGAGACAGTGCATATCTTGCCTTTTAAAGATTCGCCTCTTGTCTTAAGCATCTCCTGTACAAAATATACACAGCCGTATCCGGTCGCTTCAGGCCTGATCAGACTTCCGCCCCAGCTTAAACCCTTGCCTGTCAATACTCCCACAAACTCATTGCGGAGCCTTTTATACTGGCCGAACATGTACCCTATTTCCCTGCCGCCTGTGCCTATGTCTCCCGCGGGTACGTCTGTATCCGCCCCAATATGTTTAGAGAGCTCTGTCATAAAGCTCTGGCAGAATCTCATTACTTCGTTATCTGATTTGCCTTTAGGGTCAAAATTAGAGCCGCCTTTCGCGCCTCCCATCGGAAGCGTTGTTAAGCTATTTTTGAATACCTGTTCAAAAGCCAAAAATTTCAGAATGCTGAGGTTTACGCTTGGGTGCAGCCTGATACCGCCTTTATAAGGCCCGATAGCGCTTGACATCTGTATGCGAAAGCCCCTGTTCATCTGGACTTCGCCTTTATCATCCACCCAGGGCACGCGGAATATTATAGTCCTTTCAGGTTCGGTCATGCGGTCAAGTATCTTCGCCTTCTGGTATTTCGGGTTTTTTTCTATAAAAGGCATCACAGATTCCGCGACCTCACGGACTGCCTGGTGGAATTCCGGCTCTCCGGGATTCCTTTCTATGACTTTCGCCATAAATTCATCTAATTTCTTAGACATTTATTTCCTCCTTTTAATGAGCGCTTGGCTTATGGAACGAGCGAAGCGAGTAAACATAAGTCAATGCGCGAATTAATCCCGAGCGGCCTTGTTTTTACTCTATGCCGCGAGGGATCAGTTGCCTAATTTTTAGGCATTTCTGTATAAATAAAAAAGACGTTCTATGCCGTCAATTTTTAGAACGCCTTTGTCCTAACAAAGTCCAGGCACAGCCATTGTGCCAAGTAGGATTTTATTATAGCAATACGTGTTTTAGTTGGCAAGATGATTTTTTAAAGGGCTGGAGAAACAAATAACGCGCTGGGTCACGACATCAGACATGAGTTTCAGGCCTTTAGCGCCGGTTTCATAGACTTCTATGACGTCTTTATATCTGGAAGCCCCGGGCGCGAGTTCCGTGAATATGTTTTTCAGCTGTCTCAGCCATTTTATATTGAAACTTACGTCTTTTTTCTCCGGGAACAGCGCCGCGTAGAATATCTTCGTCTCCACAAGGTCCTGGAAAAAATGCGTCCCGAAAGACAGCTCAGGCATCAGATTCCCCTCTGAAAAAGCGATCTCGCAGAGGACTGTTATATTGTTTATTTCCGCGAATTTAACAGGCACGCCGAGCGACGGGGTCGTACTCCCCCATCTTCCGGGCCCCATGAGAATAACCGGCATCTCCTCTTTATCTTTTATATTCCTGTTAAGGCCGCCCACCACGCGGGCGATCTCATGTTTATCGGACAATATGAGCTTTGTATATTTCTCCGGGTCCACATATATGACCTTTTTTATGCCCAGGGATACATTGCCGCCCAGGAAATACCCGCGCGATTCGAAAAGCACGTCTTCTTTTGCCGGACGGCCCGGCATTTTGACTTTAGCGCCCATCCCGCTTGCCTGCAACGGCCTGCATTGCAGGAGATTTATCTTGAATAAACCGTCCCCGGTAAAATTCATTGTAAACTCTATCTCCACCGGATAATCATAGCTTTTTTCAAGCGTCTTTAATATCTTCCTGAAAGCGTCCGCCACTCCGCTTTTCTCGAATACGCTATCCAGGGTTAATATCCAGTAGTCTTTGGCGCTTTTTTCTCTGCGTCCCATTATCTCGGACGCCTCTTCGTCTTTTACAGCTACGCGGTCCGCCCCCGGATACAACCCGTCGCTTACAAGTTTATTGAAATAGACGGCTTTAAAAACATTCTCTTTAGTATCGATAACATCCACTTCGTGCTGTGAGAATTTCCTCAAATCGTCTTTTTCCGCGTATGGCCTTGCCAGAGGATCGCTCAGGGCCACCATCCTCGGATAGTCCCCCTCCACGCGGTTTACCGCCCTTGTCCCAAGGCCGAATACCATCCTCAACATGCCTTCTTTAGGGTCCATGCCCTCGTTCCACACATATGTATTATAGGAAACCCCCACGCCGGCGATGTCCGGGAAAAAATAATCCTTGTGATAGCCTCCCGACACCCTCTGGACCAGAAGCGCCATCTGCTCATCCATCTTATCCAGACCCCGCTGTTTCCTGTACGTAAGCGCGTCCTCGTTCATGGCGCTCGCGTAAATCTTTTTTACCGCCTCGGCGAACTGGATATATCTCTGTTCCGGGGAACCCTGGTTTGCCAGGAATATGCTTTCGTATTTTCCCGCAAACGCGTTCCCAAAGCCGTCTTCCAGGAGGGAGCTGGAACGTATTATAATAGGCGACGACCCGAAATATTCAATGACCTGCTGGAATAGCTCCATAATCTCATCGGAAAACGCGCCGTAGAGCATTTTCTCTTTCAATATCGCGGCGGCGCTAAAGTATCCTTCTTCTGTTTTTTGTTGTACCCGCAGTTTCCACCACTTGTTCTGCACTATATAAGAATAAAATATATTTGAACCTATATAGAACGAGTCGTGCGGCTCTGAAAGCGCCTGCCAGTCCAATGCCTTATTCTTCGACAGTATCTTTCTCGCTAAAAGCATGCCCACGCTTTTGCCTCCTATAAACCCTGTCCCTATCAGCCTGGATTTTATATTTATCAGTTCCTCGAGGGAAAAATTTTCGGCTGCCATGGAAATAATCTTCTTATCGCCGGATATCATTATGCCGGAAAGCCTTTTTATCATCTCTTTTCTTTTTTCTCCCGGGCCGGGGCTTTTTACCAGCGCTTCCGCGTCCAGGAACAGCCTGTCCCAGTAATCGAGGTTCCTCTTGGCGCTGTCTATGCCGCGCTCGCGTATATGCGAAAGGATCTTCACGGCATCAACGCTGTCCGTAATAGGTATGAACTTATCTTTTTCTTTCTGGTGCGGGAGAAACATCGTGGGGGAATACCTGTTCCATACTTTTAAGGGGTGTATGTAAAGTTTCCCGTCGCAGCGGTACGCGTCCATCAAGAGCTGGGTCGTCTCGCGTATGGTGGCTATGGATATGAAAGAATGGTTATCGCGCAATACGGAAAAATACGTGACTGTCTTAAGCTCATACAGGTAAGGGCATGTGACCATGAAAAAATTGCCTATCATAAGGTCTGTTGCCCAGGCCGAGAGAAGCTCCGACAGGCAGTCAAACACATAATACGCGCCTTCGCCTTCGAGCGTGATGATATTATTCACCTTTGTGGCGAAAGACTCGAATCCGGCGTGAGCGTCCAGCTCGTAGCGTTTTACAGCATCCGAAGGTTCAAGCAGTTCTTTATGGCCGGCAAACCTCATGTAGATGACTTTTTTCTTGTCCTTGAGCGCCTGCTTGACAAAAGGCTTCACCAGGTCAATGTAATCCTTTATATCGTCTATCTGCCAGACTACATTATCTCCCAGCCGAAGGCCTGTAATTACAGTGTCTAAACCTTTTATTCCCGTACTTATCATTTACATGATCCTCACATTAATGGCAAGCTGCTCTCTCCCATTAAATACTTATCAATACAATGAGCGGATCTCCTGCCTTCCGAGATCGCCCATACCACGAGCGACTGGCCCCGCCTCATATCTCCGGCGGAAAATACTTTTTCAGCCGAGGTCTTATAATCCGCGCCTGTTTTCACGTTGCCCCTATTATCTAATTCCACTTTCAGGCTGTTAAGCAGGCCTTCGTGCTCAGGATGTAAGAATCCCACGGCAACTATCGCCATATCCGCTTCTATATCAAACCCGCTTTCGGGGATCTCTTTCATCGCCGGACATGCCCTACCCTGCGCCTCAGAAAATTCCACCCTGACACAGGATAACTTTTTCAGGATACCGTTCTTGCCTATAAACTTTTTCGTGAGCACAGCCCAATGCCTTTCCCCGCCTTCTTCATGGCTAGAGGTTACTTTGAGGAGCATGGGATATTTCGGCCACGGCTGGGATTCGGTCCTGCAATCCAGAGGTTTGGGAAGGACTTCTATCTGCACCACGCACGAAGCTCCCTGCCGGAGCGCCGTGCCGATACAATCCGAGCCTGTGTCCCCGCCTCCTATAACCACTACCTTTTTACCCTTTGCGTCGATAAAGCTGTCTTTTGGGATTTTATCCCCGCTGACGCGCATGTTTGACTGCGTCAGGTATTCCATGGCGAAATAAATGCCTTTAAGCTCCCTGCCTTCTATATTCAAATCTCTTGGGACACGCGAACCGCCCGCGAGGCAGACAGCGTCGAATTCTTTAAGTAGTTTTTCAGCTGGATAATCCTTCCCGGCATTGACCCCTGTTTCAAAGATAACGCCTTCTTTCTTCCATATATCGATACGCCTGTCTATAACGGATTTTTCCAGTTTAAAATCAGGGATACCGTAACGCAATATCCCCCCGGGTTTTTTATCGCGCTCAAAAACAGTCACGCTGTGACCTGCCCTGTTAAGCTGGGCAGCGCAGGAAAGTCCGGCCGGCCCGGAACCTATTACAGCTATTTTTTTACCTGTTTTTTTAGCGGGTTTATCCGGTTTTATCAATCCTTTTTTGAAACCGGCCTCTACAATAGCGAGCTCGTTTTCGCGTATGGTAACAGCGTCGTCGTTCAAGCCCAGGACGCAGGCGTATTCGCACAGCGCCGGGCATACCCTTCCCGTTATCTCAGGAAGGTTATTAGCCGCTTCCAGGAGATTGAGCGCGGTTTTCCAGTTCGCCCGGTACATATAATCATTCCACTCCGGGATATAATTCCCGACAGGGCATCCCCAGTGGCAGAACGGCGTGGAACAATCCATGCATCGTGAAGCCTGTTCCTGCGACTCTTTTTCCGGCCGCAATAAAGAAACCTCTTTAAAGTCCGCGACGCGCTCGCAAACCTCTCTATAAAAACCCGGCTGCCTGCCTGATTTTAAAAAGCCTCTCGGGTCACCCATCAAACGCCTCCGTCAAATCGAGTTTTTGTTCTATCTTTACGCCTTCGAGTATGCGTTTGTATTCCACGGGTATTACCCTGACGAATTTCTTCAGTTCTTCCGCCATATTATCCAGGACCATTTTCGCTTTTTTGCTTTTTGTGTACTTAAAATGATTGTGGAGAAGGTTATAGATAGTGTCCCTGTCCTCCGCTTTAACCTCTTCCAGCTTAACCATATCGGGATTGCATTTATATTTAAATGTCTTGTCTTCGTCATAGACATACGCTATCCCGCCTGACATGCCCGCGCCGAAATTCCTGCCTGTCTTACCTAATATAATGACCCTGCCGCCGGTCATGTATTCGCAGCCATGGTCTCCTACGCCCTCGACCACTCCGTACAGCCCGGAATTCCTTATGCAGAATCTTTCTCCCGCGACGCCGCATATGTAGGCCTCTCCCGATATCGCGCCGTAAAAAGTGGTATTGCCTATTATCACATTTTCATCCGGTTTATACCGCGAGTTCTTATCAGGGTAAACTATAATCTTTCCGCCTGAAATGCCTTTTCCCGTATAATCGTTCGTCATGCCTTCCAGCTCGAACGTAATGCCTTTTGCCAGGAATGCGCCGAAGCTCTGGCCGGCGATGCCTTTAAATTTGCAGGTAATCGTATCTTCCAGGAGCACCCCGTCTCCGCAGGTCCTGCAGACCTCGCCGCTCAGCATGGCGCCTGTTGTCCTGTTAGTGTTATTGATATCCATTGATATCCTGACGGCCTTATTTTTAGTAAAAGCGTCCCTGCACATTTTTATAAGCTCTTTATCCAGCACATTATCCAGGCCGCTATCCTGTTTCATCACGCATCGCGCGATGGTCCCATCCGGGACATCCGGTTTATAAAGGATCCTGGAATAATCTATGCCTTTGGCTTTTAAAGGAACTATAGTCTCGTCCAATTCCAGCAAATCAGACCGTCCTATCATATCGTCTATTGTCTTTATGCCGAGCTGCGCCATGATCCCGCGGAGCTCCTCCGCGACAAAATGAAAATAATTAACGATGTATTCGGGCCTGCCTGAAAATCTTTTCTGCAATATATCATCCTGTGTCGCCACGCCCACGGAACAATTATTCAAATGGCAATGCCTGAGCATGACACATCCCATCGCGATAAGGACAGCTGTGCAGAAACCATACTCTTCCGCGCCTAAAAGAGCGGCTATCGCGACATCCCTGCCTGTGCGCAGTTGTCCGTCTGTCTGCAAGCGGACCCTGGAACGCAGGTTATTGAGCATGAGGGTCTGGTGCGTCTCGGAAAGGCCTAATTCCCACGGAAGCCCGGCGTACCTGATAGAGCTTTGCGGAGACGCGCCTGTGCCGCCGTCGCCGCCTGAAATAAGTATCATGTCCGCGTGGCCTTTAGCGACGCCCGCTGCCACAGTGCCTACCCCTATTTCAGATACCAGCTTCACGCTTACCCTTGCCCTGGAATTCGCGTTTTTCAGATCGAATATAAGCTGCGCCAGGTCTTCGATAGAATAGATGTCGTGATGCGGAGGGGGCGATATCAGGGTAACGCCGGGGGTAGTGTACCTGGTCCTCGCGATTATCTCGCTCACCTTGTGGCCTGGAAGCTGTCCGCCTTCCCCGGGTTTCGCGCCCTGGGCGATCTTTATCTGTATCTCATCCGCGTTAACAAGATAGTTTATAGTTACCCCGAACCTGCCTGAGGCAACCTGCTTGATGGCGCTCCTCCTGGAATCGCCGTTCGGGAGGGTGATAAATCTATTAGGGTCTTCCCCGCCTTCTCCGGTATTTGACTTGCCCCCGATCCTGTTCATGGCTATGGCTATTGTTTCGTGGGCGGGCCTTGAGATGGAACCGAAACTCATGGCGCCTGTGGCAAAACGTTTCATGATATTTTCCACAGGCTCTATTTCCTCTATCGGCACTGGTCCTGTTTTTTTGAATTTGAGCAGGCTTCTTAAAGTAACCGGGTTGGCTGATTGGTCATTTATAAACCCGGAAAATTCTTTATACTTTTCAATGTCGTTATTGCGGACGGCATCCTGTAAAGCGGCTATGGTCTCAGGATTCCAGAGATGGAATTCCCCGTCTTTTTTCCATTGATATACCCCGCCGCTCGATAGATAAGACATGCCCATGTCTTTTTGTTTATACGCCTCGTTATGCCTCGCGATAGTTTCTTCGGCTATGGCGTCGAGCCCGACCCCGCCGAGCCTGGACACAGTGCCTGTGAAGTATTTATCTACCAGATCTTCGGACAAGCCCAGCGCCTCGAATATCTGGGCGCCGCGGTAGCTCCTGAGGGCGGAGATCCCCATCTTGGATAATATCTTCAGTATACCGTCGGTCAGGGCCTTGTTGTAATTCTTAAGCGCTGTTTTAAGCTCCAGCCGCACCTCTTTCTCCTCTATCAGATACGCTATTGCCTCGTGGGCAAGATACGGGTTCACACATTCGGCGCCGTAACCGAAAAGTAACGCCATGTGATGCACCTCTCTCGGCTCGGCGCTCTCTACCACAAGCGCTACCTGGCTCCTTATGGATTTCTTGACTAAATGCTGATGCACCGCGCTTACTGCCAGGAGCGCGGGAAGAGCGATATTATCCCTGTCAGCTCCCCTGTCGCTCAATATGATAAAAGAATATTTTTTTTCGATCGCGTATTCCGCCTCAAAGCATATCCTTTCAAGCGCCTTATTAAATCCTTCCCTGCCGCCCGAGGCGTCAAAAAAAGTATAGATAGTCTTTGTCCTGAAACTGTTTATGCTGATATCGCGGAGCGACTGCAGTTCATCATCCGTCAATATAGGATTTTTCACCCTGAGCTTGTGGCTGTGTTCCGGGGTCTCTTCCAGCATGTTTTTCTCCGGCCCGATAAAGCTTTCCAGGCTCATCACAAGTTTTTCCCTTATGGAATCTATGGCGGGGTTGGTGACCTGGGCGAATAATTGTTTGAAATAGCTGTAAAATATCTGGGACTTCCTGGAAAGAAAGGCGTGAGGCGTGTCATTGCCCATCGAACCTACAGGCTCTTTGCCTTCCAGCGCCATAGGCTTTATGATCGTCTTCAGGTCTTCTCTTGTATATCCGAACGCCTTCAGTCCGGAGATTATATCTTCCTGCCTCTGATTGCCGGCGCCCGCTGAAACCAGCTTGCTGAAATCCACGAGGTTCTTGCTGTTCCATTTTCCGTACGGAGAGCGGCCGGCTGTATTTTTTTTCAGCTCTGAATCATCCACTACGCGGCCTGCCGCAGTATCTATAAAAAGCATCCTGCCTGGTTCTATCCTCCCGGACACTTTTATATCAACGGGGTCTATGTCCAGCACCCCTGCCTCGGATGCCATCACCACGAAATCCTTCTCGGTTATGATATACCTTGCGGGCCGCAGGCCGTTCCTGTCCAGGACAGCTCCGATATCTTTACCGTCCGTAAAGGCTATTGCCGCGGGCCCGTCCCACGGCTCCATAAAACAGGCGTGGTATTTATAAAAATCCCTGAGCTCTTTATCCATAGCGCTGTTATGTTCCCACGCCGCGGGGATAAGCATCATCATGGCATGCTCAAGCGATCTGCCCGACAGCGCCAGAAGTTCGAATACATTGTCTATGGCGGCTGAATCGCTTCCGCCTTCTACGATAACAGGTTTTAATTTTTCTATGTCTGTACCGAAAAATCCGCTCGCCAGAAGCCTCTCCCTTGCCCTTACGCCGTTTATATTGCCCCGCAGGGTGTTGATCTCGCCATTGTGCGCCAAAAACCTGAACGGCTGGGAGAGGTCCCACGTAGGGAACGTATTCGTAGAGTAGCGCGAATGCACCATGCATAAAGCGCTTTTTACGCTGTCGTCTTTCAGGTCCTGGAAAAAATCCTCCACCTGGCCGGGCATCAGGAGGCCTTTGTAAGAAAACGTGCGGCACGACAGGTTTGTGATATAAAAATATTTTTTCTGGTCCAGGCCGGACTCGCGTACAATATTCTCTATTTCTTTCCTGATTACATAGAGTTTTCTTTCAAAGGCAAGCTCATCATTAATAGTATTGTCCCTGCCTATGAATATCTGCCCGAAAACAGGCTCCGCGGACCTGGCGCTTTTTCCTATCCCGGAATTATCCACAGGCACCTTACGCCATCCCAGTAGAACCTGGCCATGCGCATTTATAATCTTCCTGAACTCTTCTTTACAAAATTCCCTTTCCCCGGAGTCTTGCGGCAAAAATACCAGGCCTGTGCCGTACAACCCCTGGGCGGGCAGATCGATTTTTTCCGCCAAGGCGGCTTTTTTAAAAAACTCGTGCGGGATCTGGATAAGGACGCCTGCCCCGTCCCCTGTCATAGGGTCCGCTCCTACCGCGCCCCGATGAGACAAGCGGCTCAAGACTTCTATGCCCTGCCTGATAATAGCGTTGGATCTTTCCCCTTTAATATTACACACGAATCCCACGCCGCACGAGTCATGCTCGAACCTTGGGTCGTATAATCCCTGCTTAGCCGGGAAATTATTATAGGTGCTCATTGTTTAAACCTGCCTATGTCTATGTTTAATTTTTTTATCTTGGAACGGATCGTGTTCCTGTTAATACCGAGAAGCCTCGCGGCCGATATCTGGTTGCCTGATGTATGCTCCAGGGCTTTTTCGATAAGCGATTTCTCTATGCCGCCTATCACAACTTCATATATCCTGCCCGTTTGGATGGTCACGAAGAAACTGTCTATGTTCATTTTATCACTGCCTATTTTTTATGCAACCATTGATAAAAAATATATGTAGGGGCGGGTTTGAAACCCGCCCCTACATAGAAGATCAAATATCAAAATACAGGTAAAATTCGTACGGATGCGGCCTCATCCTCACAGGATCTATCTCTTTCTTGCGCTTGTATTCGATCCAGATATCTATCACATCTTTTGTGAACACGCCGCCTTTCAGCAAATATTCATGATCCGCTTCCAAGGCGTCTATTGCCCTGCGCAGGGATGAAGGGACAGTGGCGATCTTGCTGAGTTCTTCCTCGTTCAGATCGAATAAATCCGTATCAGTAGGCTTGCCCGGATCGATCTTATTCTTTATTCCGTCCAGCCCTGCCATTAACATCGCGCTGAAAGCGAGATATCCGTTGCATGACGGGTCAGGCGGCCTGAATTCTATCCTCTTGGATTTCGGATTATCCGTGTACATAGGTATCCTTACCGCCGCGGAGCGGTTCCTCGCCGAGTAAACCAGGTTCACAGGCGCTTCATAGCCGGGCACAAGCCTTTTATAGGAATTCGTGGTAGGCGCGCAAAAAGCCATGAGGCTGTTCGCGTGCTTTAAAAGCCCTCCTATATAATACTTCGCTGTCTGGCTTAAAAGCGCGTAGCCGTTTTTGTCAAAGAAAAGATTTTTCCCGTCTTTCCACAAACTCTGGTGGCAATGCATGCCTGAGCCATTGTCAGCGAAAAGAGGCTTTGGCATAAACGTGGCTACCATGCCGTTCTGCTTTGCCATGTTTTTAATAATATACTTGTACATAAGGAGATCATCCGCCATTTTGGTCAATTTATCATATTTGATATCTATCTCGCATTGGCCGGCTGTGGCGACTTCATGATGATGCACCTCTATATTTATCCCGGCCTCTATCATCTTGAGGATGATCTTGCTTCTCAGATCCTGCAATGAATCATGCGGAGGCACGGGAAAATAACCTTCTTTAAAACGTATCTTGTAGCCGAGATTAGGATTCTCGTCCCTGCCTGTATTCCAGTCCGCCTCGTCGGAATCAATAAAATAATATCCCGAGTTCTCGGTCTGATCGAAACGTATGCTGTTAAAGATAAAAAACTCCGCTTCAGGGCCGAAATAAACCGCATCAGCGATACCTGTATCCTTAAGGTATTTCTCAGCCTTTTTAGCGATATACCTTGGGTCACGGCTGTATGGTTTACGCGTTAATGGATCATAAATATCACACAAAAGGCTTAATGTCGGGACTTCGCACACAGGATCAACAACAGCTGTTGAAGGATCGGGTATCATGATCATATCTGATTCCTGTATCTTCTGGAAACCTCTTATCGATGAACCGTCAAAACCTATGCCATCCACCCATATGGAGCGTGTAAGGTCAGGCATGTCTTTTAGTTCAGTGGCCGGAATTGAAAAATGCTGCCACAACCCCGGCATGTCGTTGAATTTCAAATCAATGATCTTAATGCCCTTATCCTTTATTAACTTCATTACATCCCTGGCCGCCTTCTCGTTGAAAGAGCCGTTTATAAGCGGATTCTTTGTCTTTACCTCAACAGAAGCCGCTGTTTTTTTCGTGTTTGCTTTTGGCATCTTAAGCCCCTTTCGTAAATAAAAAGGCGTTCAACGTAGCCAGTATCCCTGACTATTTTGAACGCCAATGTTCAACACAACGATGTGCCTAAAACTTATGCTCTGTTCTCTTATATACTATAAGTAAAAAACTGGTTACTTTGGTAACCAAAATTACTATGGGAGTCGGACTCCCATATAGCTATCCAATTGCCACAGAACCGCGTTCCTCTGTCCTGATCCTTACGCACTCCTTCAGATCCAGGATAAAGATCTTGCCGTCGCCTGTCTCGCCGGTTTTTGCGCCTTTGGTAATAGCCTTGATAGTCGGCTCCACAAAATTGTCATTCACAGCTATCTCAAGACGGATCTTTTTTAAAAGATTTCCCATCTCTTTCGTGCCGCGATAGACCTCGCTGAATCCCTTCTGCCTGCCATGGCCCAGGACCTCGCTCACCGTAATCAGGTTTACTTCCGCCTTATAAAGCTCTTCTTTGACTTCCAAAAATTTACTCGGCTGGATTACCGCTATAATCAATTTCATAATTACCCCCTTATGGTATTATTCCAACATTGTGTACGCGCCTTCATGGTGCTGGCTGAGGTCAAGCCCGACTGCCTCTTCTTTATCGGACACGCGCATGCCTATTGTAGCGTCAATTACCTTATATATAATAAAGGTGGCGGCCGCGGAATAAGCTATAGTTGCCAGGACAGCCAGGGCCTGGACCAATAACTGGTGTGGATTGCCGAAAAACAATCCATCCGACCCCGCGGGATTAACCGCCTTGGACGCGAATAAGCCTGTTGCCAACGCTCCCCAGATACCGCCTATACCATGAACGCCGAACGCGTCAAGAGAATCATCATAGCCAAGCCTTGGTTTCACATACGCGACAGCTATGTAACAGAATACACTGACCAGAAGCCCTATTATTATCGCGGGTATCACGCTCACGAATCCCGCCGCGGGCGTGATAGCGACCAGTCCCGCCACAACGCCTGTCGCTATCCCGAATATGGTAGGTTTTCCATTGAACATCCATTCCAACATGGCCCAGCTGAGTCCTGCCGCTGCAGCCGCCGTATTGGTAACTACGAACGCGCTGGCCGCTAAGCCGTTTGCCGCTAACGCGCTTCCTGAATTAAAACCAAACCACCCAAACCATAACAGGCCCGCGCCCAATACGACAAAAGGCAGATTATGTGGCGGCGCGGCTTTGTTATCAAGGCCTTTCCGCTTACCTATTAATATTGCCGTTACAAGCGCGGCTATGCCGGCATTGACATGAACTACTGTCCCTCCGGCAAAATCCAGCGCGCCTAAATTCCTAAGCCAGCCTCCTATACCCCAAACCCAATGAGCCACAGGATCATACACCAGTGTAGCCCATAAAAGTATAAAAATCATGAAACCTGAAAATTTCATCCTTTCCGCGAACGCGCCTATAATAAGCGCGGGCGTGATTATGGCAAACATCGCCTGGAATACCATAAAAGCCTGATGAGGGATCGTAGCCGCGTAATCCGCGTAAGGTTCAAAACCAACCCCGTTCAACCCGAACCATTTAAGGCTCCCCAAGATAGAACTCCCCGGAGCGAATGAAAGGCTGTAACCGAATAATACCCACTGGACGCTGATCAGGCATAATATTGCCATGCACTGCATCAAAACTCCCAATACATTTTTGCGCCGGACTATGCCCCCGTAAAAAAAACCGAGTGCGGGCATTGTCATCATCATTACCAGCGCCGCTGAAATAAGAACAAACGCGGTATCGCCTGAATTGATCATTTTATTTTTCCCCTTTCATCATATCCGACTCCGTGAGTCGCTTCCAGCGACTCACGGAGTCTATTTATCAGAAGTCTATGTCCACCTGTACTGTATAGGTATCTGCCAGATCCCTGTCATTATAGAAATCATACCCGAATAATCCTGAGACATTATCCGCGAATTTCCACGAAAAACCCGCGTTCCATGTGCCATACGAGGATTTTGTGCCCTGGTATTCAAGGCATAACCAAAGCTTATCGGATATCTCGGGCATTGACCTTTCCCACGCGAATAAAAGGCCCTCGTTATCTTTTCCAGAACCATGAACAAGCACATCCCCGTCGCCCCTGAACGCTCCCAGGGAGACCCTCCCTAAAGATAATTCTCCCGCGAAGAATGTCTTTGCCGCCTTCGCGTACACAATGTTGGACGCTGTTTTATTCTCCTTTGTGCCTAAATCATATATTCCTACGGCCAGCGCCGGGAAAAGCTCACCGTAAGCGTTCTCCGGGATGCCTATCTTGGTATTAAAATACCAGGGATAATCATCGAGGTCACCATACCCGGATTTGTGGTCAAAACCTATTTCCGCGTTAAGTTTTTCGAACGGCAGCACGCCGACTGTAAGACCGAAATTAGTTATCGTGTTGGGCCTTGTTCCCGCTGAATTGCTTTCCGTAGGCACATAAAAATCAGATGTCAGGTGCCATTTTTTATAAGGCTGTACATCTGTAGATGGGGCCCAGATATGTGTACTGGCTGTAGCGTAACACTGGGAAACGAGAAATAAACAACAGGAAACAACAGAAAGCGTAATTTTTAAAGTCTTCATTTCCACTCCTTTCTAAAATAAAAAGGCGTTCAATCTTAAAGCTTACACAGCTTTATATTGAACGCCTATGTCTCGCACCGCAACGTGCCCAAACCTTACATATACATAAGTAATTAATTAACTAATTTGGTAACACTATCTATTACTTTATTTTTTAATTTTATGACCATCACATGAGAAATCCCGAGCTTTTTCCCTGCCTCTCTTACCGTATAACCCTCCAATAAAAGCCCGAACACATCTTTCTCCCTAGCGGAGAACCCGTTGTTCATTATATGATCCACGAGCATTTTTTTGTCAACTATCCTGTCCAGGCTCTCGAAACCCCCTGCCAGGGTATCACCAAGCGTATCCCCGCTATCATTTACAGGCTCTTCCATGCTGACTTTATGGATCTTTTCCCGCTCCTTCCTCATATAATTCAATATATGGAACTCACAGCCTTTTATAATATAGGTATCGTTAAATTCTACCGGCGCTCCATCCTTAAAATTATTCCAGAGATGGCTCGCCATTTCCTGATACAGGTCATCCCTGTCAAAAGAATAGCCGCGCCTGCCGTAAAAATTAGCTATCTTTTTTAATCTCGGGCTGATCCTGTCGTATAATCTATCGAATTCCATGTGAAGCTCCTATCCCTCGAGACATAAAAACAAAAATCCTTTCCGGTAGAATCACTCTACCAAAAAGGACTTCGTCATCCTAAAAACACAAAAGGCGTTCTTTCGAACGCCTCATCGTTTTACCTCTTAAGCGCTACTCTGCGCTTATGCGTATAGTATGCCACAAAAAATCCGTTTGTCAACAAAAAATAACGCTGTCATAAATGTGAACTTACGGTGTCAATCTCCCTGAAATTGTAATACCCGAGTGTTTTTACCTTCGCCTTGGATTTGGAAACCAGGAAATCATGGAACTTCTTCATGAAACTGTCATGATGGTTCCGGGTTTTCCATTTATATACCGACACATACTGATTTGCGGCATCCGCCCGCTTCATAGTATAGTAACCGGTAAAACCGTTAGAATGTTTTTTTGCGTAATTCGCCCACATGACGCTGTCTTTGCGATAATCTTTCACTTCCGCAGGTTTTATCTCGAACAATACCGCGTGTATGAACATAATTACAAACCTGTCCCACCTGACAGGTGGACAGGTCAATTTATAAGATCGGCAGATATTTATCTATTTCGTACTGGCTTACCTGCGCCTTGTACTCGTTCCATTCCATTTTTTTATTGCGGATGAAATACTCGAATACCTTGTCGCCAAGGCATTCCTTTATGATCTTGCTGTTTTCCGCGATCTTGATGGCTTCCAGCAGGTCCTCGGGCAAAGACTTTATACCCGCCTTTTCCTTCTCTTCGTCGCTCATGTGGTAGATATTATCATTGGCAGGCTCTGCCAGTTTGTATTTTTTATTTATGCCTTCGAGCCCGGAGGCGAGCATTACCGAGAACGCCAGGTAAGGGTTACAACTCGGATCAGGAGACCTGTATTCGATACGCGTGGCTTTTTCCTTGCCCGGTTTATACATCGGTATCCTTACCAGGGCGGACCTGTTCATCTGCGCCCAGCATATGTAAACAGGGGCCTCATATCCAGGCACAAGCCTTTTGTATGAGTTTACCCACTGGCTGGTGATCGCCGTTATTTCCTGCGCATGCTTCAGTATGCCGGCGGTATAAGCCTTGCCTATCGCCGAGAGGTGGTATTTCTCCGACTTATCGAAAAACGCGTTTTTGTCTCCCTTGAATAATGATTGGTGCACGTGCATACCTGAACCGTTTATGCCGAAAATAGGCTTTGGCATGAAAGTGGCGTACACTCCATGCTCCCTGGCGATCTCTTTTACTACCAGCCTGTATGTCATGACATTGTCGGCCATTGTAAGAGCGTCGTTATAACGCAGGTCTATCTCGTGTTGGCTTGCCGCGACCTCATGATGGCTGTACTCTACCGTGATCCCCAGAGCCTGCAGCGCGAATATGGTATCGCGCCTCAAATCCTGCGCCACGTCTAGGGGCACAAGGTCAAAATACCCGCCGTTATCCAGGGGTTCCGGCTTTTTGGAATCTTTGAAATAAAAATATTCGAGTTCGGGCCCTACATTATAAGTGAACCCAAGTTTCTTCGCCTTTTCCAGATTGCGTTTTAAAACATTTCTCGGATCCCCTTCGAAAGGCTTACCGCTGGGTTCATATATATCGCAGAACATCCTGGCTACACTGTAATCCTCGCCGGAGCGCCACGGTAATATCGCGAATGTATCGGGATCAGGCCTGGCGATCATATCCGATTCTTCTATGCGCGCGAAACCTTCTATAGAAGAGCCGTCAAAGCCCATGCCTTCTTCCAGGGCGCCTTCCAACTCCGACGGAGATATGGCAAAGCCTTTCAGGAAGCCGAGAACATCCGTAAACCACAGTCGGATAAACTTAACATTTTTTTCTTTTACTATTTTCAATATATCCTTATTCGTCATCCTTGCCATAAAACCTCCCAAATTTTGTGAAACAAAATTTGATCCTGAGTCCCTCGTTGCATAATTTTTACTTGCCGGCAACTCGGGACGAGGGACTTTTATATTCCGCCGTGACCGTTGTCTTAATACCGCCTCTTGTATTGAACTCTCCTTTTATGCATGCCCATCTGGGCTTGCACGCCTTTACAAAATCTTCCAGAATTTTATTCGTTACATGCTCGTGGAATATGCCTATGTCCCTGTAAAAAAGCATATATAATTTGAGCGATTTTAATTCCACGCAGTGCTTCGCCGGCGCGTATTGAATAACGATGTTCGCGAAATCCGGCAGCCCTGTCTTAGGGCACACGCATGTAAACTCCGGGTTTTCCAGGGTTATGATATATTCCCTGCCGGGATATTTATTTTCCCACACCTCTATCCCCGGGGTCTTTAAATTTTTTATATTCTTCTGCAGGCCTTCGTAATTTGATCTCATTTCATGTCGTGGGCTACTATAATAGCCTCGGCAACCTCTTTCATGGGTTTACGGCGGTCCATGCTGTATTTCTGGATCCTCCTGAAGGCATCGTCCTCGGAAAGGCCTTCCTGTTTCATCAGGATACCCTTTGCCCTTTCAACCGATTTCCTCGTCTCGAGTTCTTCCTGTATAACCTTTGTCTTTACTATCAACTCCGTATTCTCTATAGCTATCGCCGCTTGATTCGCTACGCTGGTAAGCACGTTTATTTCCGTAGGCGTAAATTTATGCGGGGTAGATGTATAACAGTTCAATACGCCTATAGGTTTATTTTTCACTATCAGCGGCACACACAATAAAGACATGAGGCCCTCTTTCAGGGCTATATCTTTATTCTTATATTCCGGCTCTTTTGTTACATCCATTATAACTACGGGCTTATTGCTCAGTATTGCCTTCCACGCTACACCTTCGCCTTTTACCAGCGGCTTTTTATTTATATACGCCTCGCTTATGCTCTGCGTCGCCCTTATATTCAGATTCTGCTTCTTTTCGTCCAGAAGCATCAGCGAGCATATCCTGGAATTCATGACCTCCGCGGTAACGGTTACTATGAGTTTCAGGATGTCCTCAAGATACAGGTCACTCGAGATGGCCTTGCTGATCTTGGAAATGGCCTCTATGGTATTGCTTGAACTGGATGGTTTTTTGGTTTTTTTTGTCATACGGCTATTATTGTTATACCCGCCTCATTTGCTAATTTAAGCGTTTCTTCCTTATCTATGATCAATGTTTTTTTCGCTTCTATCGCCAGACAGCTCGCTTTTACTTCCCTGAGTAATTTTATAGTGTCAGGCCCTATCACAGGCACATCGAACCTCATATCCTGCCTGGGCTTTGTCACTTTTATGACCACGATCCCTTCTTTGCCGTATGATGCCGCCCTTTTTATCGCCTCGTCGGTCCCTTCGATGGATTCCACGGCAAGGACGACCTTATCTTTTACCGCGATAGACTGGCCTATGTCCAGGCCCGCTATTTCTTTAGCTATGCGCCTACCGAAATCTATGTCCTTTAACACTCTTTCGTCAGGCGGCCTGCTGGTAAGAATGCCCTTAGCGGGCAGATAATCCGATAAAAATGTTATCGAGCTCAAAACCTTTATCCCGGAAAGCTCCAACAGCCTGGCGACAGCCCCTATTATGGAGTCTGTTTTTTTATTCTTCAGTCCTCCCAGAAGGAACTGCATCTTTTTATCTATCTTGATATTGCTGTCAAAGAGCAGTTTATGCTTTACCTGGCCCGCCATCACGATAGAGCGGATCTTCTCTTCCTTGAGGATATCAAGCAGCTTACCGAGCTCTCCCACGCCAAGCCAGTATATCTTGCCTACGAATTTTTCAAGTTCTACCGGCGTTTCCTCGTTTATTCCTATCGCAACTATCTCAACGCCTTTTTCCCTCGCGCTCCGGGCGAATATTATGGGAAATCTCCCGCTCCCCGCGATAAGCCCTATCTTTTCGAAGCGCTTCATTTACTGCCTCTGGAAATCCCTCTTTCCGAATGTTTGAGAAAATCAAGCAGGTACCTTACTTCTTCTATGGGCTCCACTTCTTTTGCCGCTTTTTCAATGCCGTGTTTCAAGACCAGGCCGGAATGAAATAAAATCCTGAACGCCCTTTTCAATTCAGCCTGGGTTTTCTGGGGCACGCCCGCGCGCCTTAGCCCTATTAAGTTCAGGCCGTACACCCTCGCAGGATTCCCATCGCATGTGGAAAAAGGAGGTACATCCTGCACCACCTTTGAATATCCCCCTATTATCGCCATTTTCCCGATTCTTGTGAATTGATGCACCCCCACGATGCCTCCCATCACAACCCTGTCTTCCACCGTAACATGGCCCGCGAGAGTGGCTATGTTGGCGATAACACAGTTATTCCCTATCACGCAGTCATGCGCTACATGCGAATACGCCATAAAAAGGTTTCCGTCTCCTATAGACGTCGCAGCGCCCTCTTCTGTGCCGGGATTCATGGTGACATACTCCCTTATAACGTTATTCTTGCCTATTTTTAGAAATGTATTTTTGCCTTTATATTTAAGGTCCTGCGGCGCGCTTCCTATAACAGCGCCTGTAAATATGCGCGTCCCCTCTCCTATCATAGTATGCCCTTCGACTGTAGCGCGCGGGCCTATAATACACCCTTTCCCTAACTCCGCGTTGGGACCTATAATAGCATAAGGGCCGACTTCTGTATCGTCGGCCAACTTTGCTTTTTTATCGACAATCGCTGTCGGATGGATCTTCATAGATTACGCATCTACAAGGGCGAACATCAGATCTGATTCACTTACAACCGCCCCGTCCACAAGCGCCCTTGTGTGCACCTGTCCTGTCTTTGACCTGAGTTTCATGACTTCCACTTCCAGGCGCAGCTGATCGCCCGGGACTACAGGTTTCCTGAATTTCACGTTATCCAAACTCATAAAATAGGCGTATTTGCCCATATTTTCTTTTTTATTAAGGAGCAGCACCCCTGCCACCTGCGCCATCGCTTCCACTATCAATACGCCCGGCATAACAGGCCTGCCCGGAAAATGGCCGGTAAAAAATTGTTCGTTCATCGTGACATTTTTTATGCCTACGGCTTTTTTATCCACCTCCATCTCTATTATCTTATCCACCAGTAGAAACGGGTACCTGTGCGGAAGTATCTTCTGGATATCTATGGAATCCAGGATGTTCCCGCTCGTCTCGACATGGACGGACTTGATACCGCCTGCCTGGAATTTCTCCCGCTGATTATTTATTTTTTCCACCAGCTGCATGTTCAGCGGATGGCCGCTGCGCATGGCAATGACATGGCCCTTGATGCTGTAACCGAGGAGATACAGGTCTCCCAGCAGGTCCAGTATCTTATGCCTGGCAAATTCGTCGTCAAACCGTAATTTATTATCTATTACCCCGCCCTCGCCCACTACCACGGTATTGTCATAATTGGCGCCTTTGCCGAGGCCTCTCTTCCTGAGCTCGTTCACTTCTTTTTCGAGGCAGAAGGTCCTGGCGCTGGCGATCTCTTTCGCAAATGTATTCTCATCTACGGTAAATGAGATATACTGCGCCTTTAGAAGCGGGTGCTCATAGTTAAGCGTGTAAGACACCCTGAAATTATCTTCGGGCAAAACCATTATCATCGCCCCGTCCTGCTCCGCCCAGAGAGGCGCTCTTACATGGTATACTTTTTTAGGAATACCCTGGTCTTGTATGCCGACTTTCCTCAATATCTCTATAAAACCCATGGCGCTCCCGTCAAGCCCGGGAAGCTCAGGCCCGTCTATTTCTATGATAATATTGTCTATGCCGAGCGCCCACAGTGCCGCCATCAAATGTTCTATAGTATGTATCTCCACGCCGCTCGCGCCTATCGATGTGCGGCGGGGGCTTTTCTCCTGGCCTATCATGTTCGTTATGTCGGCTTTTATCATAGGGGAATCTTTTATATCCACCCTTATGAAATTTATGCCTATATTGGTCGGGGCAGGCTTGAATTTAAGGTTAACGCGCACCCCTGTATGAAGGCCTACGCCGCTTAATTCCACTGATTTTTTTATCGTCCTTTGTTCCATCATTCTCCTTTATCTATTGCCGCAGGGACAGAACATTGTTCTGCCTCTGCTTCATTATTTTTTTCCCGCGGATTTTAATTTTTCGATCTCTTCTTCCAGCTGTTTGACTTTTTTAAACAAGTCGGGCAGGTTCTGGGTAAAGGCATAAATCCTTTTTGCCAGAATATGCGGTTTGGCGGGGTATCCCGAGACGCAGGTATTTGAAGGGATAGATTTTGTCACACCTGCCTGCGCCGCCACCACAACATTATCCCCTATTGTAATATGGCCTATAATGCCTGATTGGCCCGCGAGAGTGACATTTTTCCCTATTATGGTACTGCCGGATATGCCGCTTTGCGCGACTATTATGGAATTTTCCCCTATCGAGACATTATGGGCGATCTGGACAAGATTATCTATCTTGGTGCCTTTTTTTATTACGGTCTTATCGAAACGCGCCCTGTCTATCGCGACATTCGCCCCTATCTCCACGTCATCCTCTATTATAACCGTCCCTATCTGCGGGATCCTGTGATGCACGCCCTGGACCGTGGAAAAACCAAAACCATCGCTGCCTATTACAGTACCGCTATGTATGACCACTTTATTGCCTATTGTTACCCTCTCCCTTATTACCACATAGGGATATATAACGCAATCCTTGCCGATCCTGGTGTGATGCCCCACGTACACGCCGGCGTAAATAATGGTATTATCTTTTACCTCGACATTATCCTCAAGCACGACATAAGGCTCTATCGCGACATTCTTCCCTAACTTTACCTTATCTCCTATAACCGCTGTCGGGTGGATGCCCTTTGGCTTCCTGACCTCGTTAGGCGCCAGCAGAGACACCATTTTAGCGAATGCCAGCGACGGGTTTTCTGTCCGGATAATGGTTTTGGCCGCGGCCTTCACATCCCGGGACGTTATAATGGCGGATGCCCTTGTATGCCCCATGAGAGGCAGGTATCTCGAATTGGCGATAAAGGTAATGTCGCCTTCTTTCGCCTCTTTTATGCCGCAGATACCCGTGACAACGATATTTTCATCGCCTATAACCTCGCCGTCTATAATACTGGCTATTTCCTTCAATGTTTTCTGCATGTCCTTAAACCTCTTTATCTTATTTGGCAGCCGCTGTTTTATATTTATCGTTCAATATCTTTATAATCTCGTTGGTAAGATCCATGCCCGCATCCCCGTATAAAAGCACCCTGTCGTTAACGATAATTGAATACCCGTTCTTCTCGCCGTATTCTTTTATCACATCCCCCATCTCTTTCAGGATATCTTTTACCATATTGTCCCTGTCTTTAGTGAGGTCTGTCTTCGCTTCCTGGTCGAACTCCTGGAGGGACTTTATTTTCGACTCGATATCCGTCTCTTTTTTTTCGCGCGCGCTCTTATTCAAAAGCTCCAGCTCTTCCCTCATCTTTCTTATATCCTGCACGAGTTTTTCCCTCTCCTGCTGCTTCATATCCCCCTTGCCTTCCAGCTCCTTATCAAAGTCTTTGGTCTTCTGGTATTCGTCAAATGCCCTGGACAGGTCTATATAACCTATCTTTCCCTGGGACTCCGCGAAAGCCGGAACAGAAAGCAAAAACACAAAAGCGCAGCTCAAAATAACTATAAAAATCTTTTTCATTTTAGAACCCCCTGCTCATGCTGAAATGTACCCTGCCTGTGGAGTCCTGATCATCCCCCGGATTTACAGGAAAGCCATAATCTAATTTAACAGGCCCTATAGGAGTCTTGATCCTGACGCCGACACCAACGCCCACCCTCACCCCGCCCGAGGCTATACCGCGCTTGGGTTTGGAGTCGGGTACGCGCCAAACATTTCCCGCGTCCACAAAAAAAGCGCCTTTCAGGTTTTCTATTATCGGCACGGTAAGTTCGGCGTTGGCAATAGCCAGCGTACCGCCGCCTATAGGGTCTCCGGACTGGTCCTTCGGCCCCACGTCACGTTCCTTATAACCCCTGATCGTATATGTACCGCCCGCGAAAAATCTTTCATAGATAGGCACGGTACCGTTATTCCCGCCGTAAGTGGTGGCTATGCCGTCTCTTAATTTCAATTCCAGGAGAAAAGGCCCTATCTCGGAATAACGGCTGATAGAATTAAAAAACTTGGCGAAATCCTTATCTCCTCCAAAAGGCCCGCCCGCCACTTCTATGGAACCTGTTATTACAAAACCTTTGGTGGGGTTGAACCTGTTGTCCGTCGTGTCTCTGGTAAGCTGGGCGATCATACTGGACAGGGTATTCTCCCCTTCTTCATCTCTCAAAGCCTGGGAAACATTGCTGTCCAGGTCGGATATATCAACGGTCTCCATTTTATAAGTAAGGTCTCCCCTGAGGATCTCGCTGAATTCCTTGCCAAGCCTTAAATCCCCGCCCTGCCTGGTTTCGTCATAAGCATAGCCTGTCGAACCGCTCTTTTCGTGTTCGGACGCGTACAGGTCGAACCCGAAAGAAAGAGGCTTATCGAATATCCACGGTTCTGTCCAGCTCAACAAATAATTTTTACGGGTGGACCCGAATTCCCCTCTCAGCCTTAGATCCTGGCCGTCCCCGGTAAACGCCGGAAAATTGAACATATCGAAATTCTTCTGCTCTATCTCAACGAACCCTATGAGTTTGTCCACCGAGCTGAAACCTCCGCCGAAGCTGAACTCGCCGGTCTTTGTCTCTTTGACGTCCACCACCATGTCCCTTTTGTCCGGTTCGGACGTTTCCTCGGTATCGAATGTTATGTCTTCAAAATACCCTAAATTATAAAGCCGCTCTTTGCTTCTTTTTAGTTTTGTGCCGTCATAACGCTCGCCCGGCTTTATCCTTAATTCCCTGCGTATGACAATGTCTTTTGTCTTGGTATTCCCGCGTATATTGATCTTATTTACATACGCCACTTCTCCTTCGGTAAGGCTGTATGTGATATCCACCCTGTCCGTTCCCATATTCAAAAGCGTGTCCGGCCTGACCCTGGCCATTATATATCCTTTATCGAAATAATATTCCTGAATACTGCCCACGTCCGCGTGCAGGCCTTCTTCGGTAAATGTGGAGCCCGGCTTCATTTTCAAGAGCGGCCTGAGTTCTTCTTCGGAAAAAACGGCATTGCCCGAGAGCTTTATCTCCCCGGTCACATACTTCCTGCCTTCGTCTATGCGCACGACGAGGTCTATCCATCTCTTTCTTCCTTTTTCTCGGAAAAGGAGTTCATACGCCGGCTTCGCGTCGAGATAGCCCGCCTGCCTGTAGAAATTCTTTATGCGCTCCATATCATCTTCCAGCACTTCTTTTTTATAAACACCTGAACGAAAAAATCCCGCGGTTTTCGATTTTATGATCTTCACTATGCGTTTATCGCTGAACGCGGTATTGCCTATTATCTCTATTCTCTTTACAACGGCTTTCGTGCCTTCTTCTATCGTAAATACCGCTGTCGAAAGAGCGCCGTTTTCATCGGCCTCTATCCTGTAACTTACTTTTACCCATGGATAGCCTTTTTTCTCATACAGGTCTTTTATGTTATCCGCATCTTTCTTGAGTTTCCTCTCGTCCGCGAATTCGTTCAGTTTGGATTCCACCACCCCTTCGAGCCTCTTGGTATTAAAAGCCCTGTTCCCGGTAAAAATTATTTTAGCGAGAGGCGCTTTTTCCGTAACGGTAAATATGACCCCTACCCCGTCCTGGACGTCTTCCACGGATACACTAACGTCGCTGAAAAACCCGAGGAGGTACAGCCTTTTTATATCCTCATCTACAACCTTCTGGGAGAATATCTCGCCTTTTTTGGTCTTTAATTTAGACAGGATAGTGGCGCCCGAAACGGTCTTGTTGTTTTTTACGTCGACATATTTTACCAGTTTCTGGACGGTTTCTTCTTCCGCGGCGGCAGGGATAGCCCCGGACAGGCATGTCAACACGAAACCAAAGGTCAGGATTACTGCTATTTTAATCTTCAATATTGTCATTTAATAATTTAATATATCATATATAAAAATCTATGTCAAATCAATCTCAAAACGCCTCTTCACCCGCCATGCTCTCTTCTTTTAAGGCAAGGTTATCGAACTTGGCGTAATCCTTCATGAACGCGAGTTTTATAGAGCCTACGGGGCCGTTACGCTGTTTTGCTATTATAAGTTCCGCGATGCCCTTGTTTTCCTCCGTAGGGGTATAGTACTCTTCCCGCAAAAGAAGCCCTACCAGGTCCGCGTCCTGCTCTATGGCGCCGGATTCTCTCAAGTCCGAAAGCTGGGGCCTGCGGTCCTGCCTGTTTTCGACCGCCCTTGAAAGCTGGCTTACCGCGATGACCGGGACATTCAGTTCCCTTGCCAGCGCTTTTAGCGAGCGGGATATTTCGGATATCTCCTGCTGCCTGTTTTCCGGCCCGGGCATACCCTGCATCAACTGCAGGTAGTCCACTACTATAAGCTGTATATTGTGCTGCGATTTCAGCCTCCTTGCCTTTGCCCTTAGTTCCAGGACGGAAAGCCCGGCGGTATCGTCTATGAAAATAGGCGCCTCCGAAAGTTTTCCGGCGGCGTTCGTAAGTTTCGGCCAATCCGACTGGGACAGGAAACCAGTCCTTACGTTATGGGCGTTCACCCTGGCATGTGAACACAGCATCCTCTGCACAAGCTGTTCTTTCGACATTTCCAGGCTGAATATGACAAGGGGTATTTTCTCCACGACCCCCGCGTGTTCCGCGATAGAGCTGACAAGGGCGCTTTTTCCCATCGACGGCCTTCCCGCGAAAACTATCAGGTCGGACGGATGAAGCCCGGCGGTCAGGCTGTCCAGGTCGCTGAAACCGGTGGATATCCCGGTAACATGCGCTTTTTTCTGGTATAACTGGTCTATCGTCTCGATACTGTCTTTTATTATTTCTTTCAGCGGGACAAAACTCGACTCCACCTTCTTGGAAGATATCTCGAATATTACGCGTTCGGCCTTGTCTAAAATCTTAGCCACTTCGCCGTGCGTATCATAGCCTTCCGTTATAATATTGGTGGCGGCTGATATGAGGTTCCGGAGTATGCTTTTTTCTTTTACGATCGTCGCGTAATGGATTATATTGGCCGCCGTAGGCACAACCGTTGTAAGATTCGTTATGTAAGTGGAGCCGCCTATTTTATCCAGCTCTCCCGTCTTTTTCAGCTCCTCTATGAGCGTAACGATATCGACCGCTTTATTGTCACTGTATAATTTGACCATGCCCTCGAAAATCACGCGGTTCGAGTCATTGTAAAAGCTGCCGCTATCCAGCATTTCCACGGCGTGGCTTATGGCTGTCTCTTCTATAAGCATGGAACCCAGCACAGCCATCTCGGCTTCCAGGTTCTGCGGCGGCATCTTAGCCAGATTTAGATCTAAATTATCCACTGTTTTCCTCTAACCTTAAACTTTAAACTACTTCTTAACCACCCACACCTTCACCTCGGCAGTTACCTCCGGATGAAGCTTTACGGATATGTTATAAACGCCTAATTTCTTTATCGGTTCTTCTAATATTATTTTCCTCTTGTCTATCATCAGCCCTTCCAGTTCGAATGCCTTGCTGACATCCTGAGCGGTAACGCTGCCGAAGAGCTTGTCGTCATCCCCTGCTTCCACGGCTATGGTGCACGAAAAAGCGGACACCTTTTCTTTCATCTCCTCCGCTTCTTTTTTCTCTTTTACCTGAGCCGCAAGTTTCTTTTTCTTCAGGCTTTCCACTATCTTCAGGTTGGCATCGACCGCCTCTTTCGCCAGATTTTTGGGAAACAAAAAATTCCTGGCAAAGCCGTCTTTTACGTCTAATATATCGCCTATCGAACCGATATCCTTTACGTCTTCTGTCAGTATTACTTTCATGATTTTTATTCTCCCACGTACGGCAATAACGCCACGAATCTCGCCCTTTTTACGGCGACGGCTATCTTGCGCTGATGTTTCGCGCAGTTACCGGTAAGCCTCGAAGGCATTATCTTGCCTTTTTCGGTAATAAACCTTTTCAGCCTCAAGGCGTCCTTATAATCTATTACCTCTGTTTTATCCAGGCAAAACCTGCATGATTTTTTCCTGAAAAATTTATCCTTGGAATCAAACCTCTTTGTCTTTGTTTTTGTCCTGCTTTTTTTCGTCTTATCGTCTGATCGTCTTGGCATTTTTTCTCCTTATTGTTTTATTTCATCCCTCGCCTCATTTAAAACGGCGCTTCTTCCTCCGGTTTGACATTCTCCGCGGGCGGCGGCTCTTCCGTAAACGTATCTTTCTGCGCGTCAGGCATCTCTTCCTGCCCCGCCGCAGAACCCTGTTTGGCGGGAGAACCCAGGAACTGTACCCTCTCCGCCACTATATCCAGGGTACTGCGTTTCTGCCCGTCCTGTTCCCACGCGCGGTATTGCAGCCTGCCTTCCACGAACACAGGCCTGCCTTTTGTCAGATACTGGCTGCAGCTTTCGGCCTGTTTCCCGAATACAACCACTCTTACAAAACATACCTCGTCTTTTTTATCCCCGTGCTGGGTCATATATGTCCTGTTAGCCGCCAGTCCGAAAGTAGTGACCGGCGCACCGCTCGGCACATAACGGAGTTCAGGGTCTCTCGTAAGATTTCCTATCATGAATACTTTGTTAAGGCTGGCCATTTTTCCTCCCAAATTTGCAAAGCAAAGCGCGGTTTACAACTCCACTACAAGCAATCTTAATATCGATTCGTTAAGCATGAGATTCTGTTTTATGGCTGAGATGGCATCCGGCACAATGCTGAAATTTATCAGGTAATAAAGGCCTTCCTTGTTTTTTTTCAACGGGTAAGCCAGCCTGTTCTTCCCCATTTCTTTTGTTTCGGTTATAGTGCCTTTGTGTTTCGCGATAAGTTCCTGCATGTGGCCAAGGATTTTATCCGCTCCGGCTTTGTCCAACTCCGGTTTCAAAATAAACATGGCTTCGTATTTCTTCATCCTGATCCTCCGAAATTTTGTGAAACGTCTATTTATTGAACTTATTCATCGCGGCGTCAACGCCTTCTTTTATCCAGCATCCGCATGCCTGCGAAGCTATATCCAGCACCCCGGGAAGATTTTTCTGTTCGGCTTTCGTAAATCTTGCCAGCACATAACTTGAAAGGCCTTTGATATTTTTTCTTCCGAGGATACCTATCCTCATTCTTGAAAAATCCTGGGCGTTGATTGCCCTTATTATCGAATCCAATCCCTTGTGGCCGCCGCTCGAACCCCTGGGCTTTATCCGTATCGCTCCGAAAGGCAGCGCTATATCATCCGTTACAATGAGCATATCCGCCAGCCCGGTCTTGAGCCAGTTGGCGAGCGCCCTCACAGGGTTGCCCGAGAGGTTCATGAACGCCTGCGGTTTGGCGAGGAATATATTTTCCCCTCCTATCACGCCTTCGGCAGTCAGCGCGTTAAAGCGCCTGTTCATCCTGAATTTTATATCATTCTCCCTGGCAAATTCTTCCAGGGCCAAAAACCCTGTATTGTGGCGCGTGAGAACATATTCCGGGCCGGGATTTCCCAGGCCGACTATTAATTTCACTTCTTCTCTTCCTTCTTCTCCGGCTTGGGCGCCTCGGCGGTTTCTTCTCCTTCGGCCTCTTCTTTTTCTTTCTTCTCTCTTATAAGTTCAGGCTCCGACGCTTCCCCCTCAGCCGCGGGCGCGGCCACAGCTTCCTCGACCGTCTTTACATGCTCGACGCTGAATACTATACTCTCCGGATCTCCCAGTATTTTCACGCCTTCAGGCGCGGGTATGTCTTTCAAGCTTATAGTACCGCCTATCGCCAGGTTCGTGACATCCGCGTCTATTTTATCAGGGATATTGGTAGGAAGGCACTCGACTTCCACTTCCCACATGACGTGCTGCAGGACCCCGCCTTCCTGTTTTACGCCTATCGCCTCGCCCTTTGCCATCAGCGGCACCTTTACCTTCAGTGTCTCGGTAAGCGATATCTCATTAAGGTCGACATGCACGAGGATGTCTTTTACGGGATCTTTCTGGAGCTCTTTTATTACGACTATCCTCTCTTTTTTCTTTTTGTCGCCTTCCACAAAAAGCTTTATGATGACGTTTTCCCCCGCGTCCGTATGCAGGGTTTTCGCAAGGCTTTTGGAGTCGATTTTCAGGGACAGGCTGGGTTCGCCTTTCCTGTAAACAACCCCCGGCACAAGGCCTGTGGCCCTCAGCCTTTTATTCTTTTCTTTTCCTTTTTCCTCTCTTATGCCCGCTTTTAACTCTACGAAATCCATCTAATTACCTCCTGAATTATAATAAGCAATTTGGGCGGATTAATAATCCGCCCCTACATTAATTGAACAGACAACTCACGGATTCCTCGTCGTGGATCCTTTTTATAGCTTCCGCCAGAAGAGGCGCTATCGACAAGACCTCTATCTTCTTATGCCTCTTCCCGTTCTCTACCGGTATGGTATTCGTAACGAATAATTTTTTTATAACGGAATCGTTTATGCGCTTTATCGCCGGGCCTGACAGCACGGGATGCGTGATGGCGGCGTAGATCTCTTTCCCGCCCTGTTTTTTCAACGCCGCGGCCGCTTCCACGAGGGACGACGCCGTAGCCACAAGGTCATCCACTATTATCAGGTTCTTCCCTTTTATGTCGCCGAGGATATTCATCGCTTCCGTATCTTCCGCGCTGATCCTGCGTTTATCCACTATCGCCAGCGGCGCTTCGAATCTTTTGGCGTAAGCCCTCGCCATTTTTATCCCGCCGACGTCCGGGGAAACTATCACTATGTTTTTAAGCTTTATCTCTTTTATGTGGTTGAAGAATACATTTACCGCGTAAAGATGGTCCATGGGTATGTCAAAAAATCCCTGTATCTGCCCGGCGTGCAGGTCCACTGTCAGCACCCTGTTCGCGCCCGCGGTAGCGAGGATGTTCGCCACGAGCTTTGCCGTTATAGGGACTCGCGGCTGGTCTTTCCTGTCCTGCCTGGCATAGCCGAAATAAGGAATTACCGCCGTGATACGCTTTGCCGATGCCCGTCTGAGGGCGTCGATGAGGATCAGGAGTTCCATGAGGTTATTATTGACCGGGGGGCATGTGGGCTGGACTATAAAAACGTCCTTGCCGCGGACATTGTCATTTATTTTTACGCGTATCTCGCCTTCGCTGAACGTGCCTACAAAGGCGTCTCCCAGCGGTATTTTCAAATACTTACATATCTCCTGCGCCAATTCAGGGTTAGCATTGCCTGTAATTATATTCATAGTATCTCTCCCGTTCCTTTTTTCTTTTCCCTAATGTCACATTTAAGACAGTGTCTTAAATGTGACATTAGGCTTATCCTTTGCGCTTTATTAAGAGCCTGGCAGGCACACCCGCTACTGTTTTGCCTGCAGGGACATTTTTGTTCCTGGTAACAACGCTTCCCGCTCCGGTAACCGCGCCTCTTCCCACTTTTACAGGCGCTATCAATATCGTACCCGTGCCTATGAACGCGTTGTCTTCTATGACGGTTTTATGCTTTTCTTTGCCGTCATAATTAGCGACGATCGTACCCGCGCCTATATTTACATTTTTGCCGATTATAGTGTCTCCGATATAGCACTGGTGCCTTATCTTTGTCCCGGCGCCTATGCGTGAACGCACTATCTCGGCAAAATTACCTATTCCCACATCATTTTCCACTACAGTGCCGGGCCTTAATCTGGCAGAAGGCCCTATAGCGCAATTAGTCCCTATTTTAACATTGTTCTCTATAAATGTATAGGGATATATGACCGTATCCCTGCCTATTTCCACCTCGTGCTCAATATAAGTATTGCCCGGGTCTACTATCGTCACCCCTGAATCCATGATCCCCGCCAATATCCTTTTCCTCATAACCTGTTCGGCCTTTGCAAGTTCGCCCCTTGTATTGACCCCGAGGAACTCTTCCGTATCGTTTGTCGAGACCGATTCGACCGGCATATTGGACCTGGCAAGCAGTCCTATTGTATCCGTCAGGTAATATTCCTGTTTTTTATTATCGGGCTTTATTTTTTCAAGGCCGTAAAAAAGCGCCTTTTTATTGAAACAATATACCCCTACGTTTATTTCTTCCACGACCTTTTCATAAATAGACGCGTCCAGCTCCTCCACTATCTTCACGATCTTATTGCCGGACGAGCGGATAACCCTGCCATAGCCTGTGGGATTCTTAAGCTGTGCCGTAAGTATAGTGGCGCTGGCCGAAGAAGCAACATGTTTCTCAATAAGCCTTTTTACGATGTCCTTCGTCAATAAAGGCGTATCGCCGTAAAGGATAAGCACATTCTCGATCTTATTATCTTTTAAAAGCGCCTGCCTCGCCCTTGAAACAGCGTCGCCTGTGCCCAGGAGCGTATCCTGCTTCACGCATTTTATGCCTCCTACCCGTTCCTTTACAAGCCCTGCCTTATGGCCTATTATGACAAAAATCTTGCTCATGCCCAGGGAATTGACATTATCTATGAGGTATCCGAGCATGGGTTTCCCGCATATATTATGCAGGACTTTGGGCAAAGAGGACTTCATCCTTGTGCCTTCCCCGGCCGCAAGTATAATAACAGCTATATTTTTCATCATAATATGGGTAATTTATGAGGGATTAACCCCTAAAATCAGTGTTTATAATTATACTGGGATTGACCAATTATGGCAAGGAAAATTATTTTTTCCTTGATCCTTCTCAAAATGCGATATTTATGGTATATTTATATAATAGGGTTCGATGGTTTGAATGATTTATTGCCTGAAAAGGCTATTTTTTTGCGCCAATTATGCCAATGTTTAAAAAAGCTTTAATTTCAAAAATTATATCGTTTTTTATAGCCGCGGTATTTCTGTTTAATACTGCGGTTTATGGCGCGGATGGTGTTTATCTCAGGAAACCCCTTGATTTCAATGCCCCGTCCGCTGTTGATGAACGCTGGCAAAGCGCGGTTATAAGCACCGTTGCGGAAAACAAGAACTTGACTGACCCTGTCCCGCCTTCGCTGTCTAATATGAATTTAAAATTTCTCACTTTCCTGCTGGTCCCAGCTTTAGCCGCGATACTTAGTTATACCATTATAAAAAATGCTCAAACGCCGGAAAACGCGTGGTTTGAAACAGCGGTCACTGGCACAGAGAGTAAGGTACCGGGTTATTCGGATGAGGACGAGAAAATATTAAACGCTACAGCAGAAAATTTCGGCAAAAAATCAGGCGCGGAACAGAGTATCTGGGCAGCCGATACAGGGGCATATATCGCCAAAACAGTCACAGTGGACGATACTACAAGTTTGAGCGTCATAATGGATAACCAAAATAAAGTGATAGCTTTTACATTCTTTATGCGTAACCGGGATTCAGCGATAGTAATAGAAAATAAGCGGGGCACGGCGCTTAATGCTCTTATAAAATTGTACAGCTCCCGAGAAGACATCTCAAGTCTTTCAGCCATTCTTTATACAGAAAAATTGGACGCGGACGCCTGTAGCAGTATAATCGGCGCGCTTAGAAGTCTTGCCATGCGGAAAGACAAGTTTATTACGGAAGAAATTCTTTCAAGTCTCATGCATGTCTTCAGGACAAAAGGCCTGGATAATCTCACCTATTCCAACGCCGCCTCTTTACTGAAACAAATAGCTATCATCAGGCCTGATCTCATTACAGAGAAATATTTCTCGATCCTCATAGCTATCCTTGACACAGAAGGACAGGGCATGCCTGTTTATTTTAACGTGATAGATGTGTTAAGACATATCGCTATCTATAGGCCTGAAAATATCCCAGAAAAAGTTATTTCCAGTCTTGTAACTCTTTTTAATAAAATACTCGAAACGGAAAAATTTCCTAATAATGTCTATTATGCGGCGGCGGACGGCCTTCTGGGTCTTTCTAAGAACAATTCTATATCCCTGGACCTGAGGAAAAAAGCATTGAACATACTTAAGGAAGATTATAAAACCGCTCTTTCGCGAATGCCATTCGAACCGGATATCGATTCTCCGGAAATAATGAATATCGTGGACAAGTCCCTGGAAAACTTATTAACGGATAACGCCGAATATCTGTCAACCAAGATAAAAAATAAATATAATAGGCCTCCCCAAAAGATATTATTTTATTTGACTATGCCCGAAGTCGTAACCCCTTTGGTCAAAGCGTATAAACAAATCAGGATTATGAACCCGGAAATAAGTTTCGAATATTTCGTAGCCGCCGCTTTCGCTGAAGGATACATTGTTTACGCACAATATATACTAAAAGGGGAGATGCCGTTTGGTTTCGAATTTAATACTGTGACCCCCCTGGGTTTAGATAGATTCGGCAGCGAAGAAAATGATCTGAAGAAATTCGGGTACCTGCGCAAGGATTTTTCGGGTTTTCATAAGATAGTTGAACCTTCGGGCGCTTTCGGTACTTATACGAATGAAGCTGACGATACATTCTATGACGGTACGTTCTCAGATATAGAGTCGGTATTGGAGGCTTTCGGGGCCTTGCTCGCGCAGGACAGAGCGAGATTTCTGACCAATGCCAAAAAGCTAGGATACAATACAAAAAAAACCAGCGAGGACCAGATAAGAGTCGGCACTTATCTATTTTACTGCTCAAGAAATGCTGTTAAATACCTGCGCGAAAACGGCCCTAATCTTGTAGGAAAAACAGGCAGCGGCGTGCATGGGGATGGGCGGTACAACGCCCAGTGGCCTGCAGCTACCGCCGAATTATTAGAAAATCTAGGTATATTAAAAACTACGCCGCAGGACCTGGAGCATAGACTGGACCGAAAAAAAGACGGTCCCTACAATTTCTTAAAACCAAATAACCCATCCATCAAGCAAAATATGAAATTGGAATGGAAGAAATTGGAAGACCCTCTATGGAGAGAGAAAAATCCAATTCTCGCGGCGAATTTGTATATATATTTTATGGCCGGACAACCCTTACAAGCATCAATTCTGCCTAATAAAAACCTCAGGCAAGGTTTATAAACCTTGCCTTAAATCCTGATAGATTCCAATAGATTTTTATCGGCAGGAGAAGCGGGGATGATTTTCCATTCCTCGTTTGGCAATATTTTATAAGATACCTTCACGTTGTTTCCTATCAAATCCGAGTATCTCGCCAAAATCGAAGCCATTATTTCTATATCCTTATCTGCGGCGGCTCCCCTGGCAATGCCTATCGCGCTCGGTATTTCCGGAATATCAAAAATATAATCGCCAGAGAGCGCCAGGGATAATAATGCGTTATTCTCTTTTTCATCCCGTCCCACAATAAATTTTACTCTGTCAGATATCCTGAAATGCCGGCCTATCCTTAAAAGCCTCAAATTATTAATATCGGAATCGCTGTTATGCTGGAAAAGATCCCTGAGGCGCGCTGAAAATCCTTTATCCGTCAGAAGGCAGCCGCCCGCGGGTGTCTGATATTCATTTATGCCGAATTTTTTTGCCAGTTCCAGCTGTTGGACTCTCCTCCTGCCTGATATATCCATCAACCTGTCCCTGTTTATTATCCCCTGTTTTTCCGGCTCCGTAGGGTTTAATAATTTAGCGGACAGCGGCCTCAATATCAGCCCTTCGAGCCCTGATTCCCTGTCTATCAGCTTTAGCGCGTCCAAACGCTGGGACAAAGGCCTTTCGCCGAGCACTTCCCCTGTCACGATAAAACTTGCGCCTATTTCGTCCATGTATTGCCTGGCCTTCTTTAAAGTAAATATCCTGCAGTCGATGCAGGGATTTATATTTTTCCCTACGGCGTACCTGGGATTTCTTATTATCCCTATCATTTCTTCCGTGCCGTCTATTATTTTTACAGGCACGTTGAGGGGCAATGTAAACCTTTTAATGTTCTCCTCGGCCTCATCCTGCGTCCCCTGGGTAAAAACAAAATAAAAATGCAGTGCATGGATTTCTATGCCCTGCTCGAGCATAAGCCTTATGGCAAGCATGCTGTCCAACCCGCCTGAAAATAACGCCACTGCTTTTTTATTCACATTCCCTCGCTATTTTACAAAACAAGTAATACTTGTTTTGTAAATTAAGAAGATGCTTTGCGGAGATTATTCAGGTATTCTTTAATCTTTTTTTCGTAGCCTATGTCTGTGGGGTTATAATACGTTCGTTTTTCAGGAAGGTATTCCTGATCCACGTAATGGCCCTCGTAATCATGGGCATATTTATAATCAACGCCATGGCCTAATTTTTTTGCCCCGGAATAACCCGTGCCTTTCAGGTGCTTGGGGACTTCCAGGGTCCTGCCTTCCTCCACGTCTTTCATCGCTTTATCTATGCCGAGATACGCGGCGTTGCTTTTCGGCGCGCAGGCAATATAGCAAACTGCCTGAGCGAGCGGAATCCTGGCCTCCGGCATCCCGACAAATTCAGACACCTGCATTGCCGCGTTCGCGATCACCAATGCCTGCGGGTCCGCGTTACCGACGTCTTCCGCCGCGCATATCACTATCCTGCGGGCTATAAATCTGGGGTCCTCCCCGGCATAAAGCATTTTCGCCAGCCAATATAAAGCAGCGTCGGGATCCGAGCCTCGCATGCTTTTTATGAACGCGGATATCGTGTCATAATGGGCGTCTTCGTCTTTGTCGTAAAGAACCGCTTTTTTCTGTATTGATTCTTCCACAGCTTTGAGGTTAAAATCAATAACGCCGTCCTTGCCGGGTTTTGTGGTCAGGATCCCTACCTCGAGCGCGTTAAGCCCGATCCGCGCGTCCCCGTCCGAAGATTCGGACAGGAAATCCATTGCATTGTCATCTATTTTTACACCAACCCCTCCAAGTCCGCGTTCTTTGTCCTTAAGCGCGGATGACAGGATCTCTTTTATATTTTCCTTTGATAATTTTTTTAATTCAAAAACAATAGAACGGGATATAAGCGGGGATATCAATGAAAAAAAAGGGTTATGCGTTGTGGCGCCTATCAGCACGGGATTCCCGGTCTCGACATCGGGCATAAGCACATCCTGCTGGGATTTATTGAACCTGTGTATTTCGTCGATAAAAAGGATGGTCTTTTTGCCCGAGGCCTTTTCCCGTTCCTTGGACTGTTTTATTGCATCCTTGAGTTCCTGAACGTTGGAGACAACCGCGTTTATCTCCTGGAAATACGCCTTGGTGACATTGGCTATCACATGCGCGAGTGTGGTCTTGCCTGTGCCGGGCGGGCCGTAAAGGATAAGCGACGTTATCCTGTCCGCGTCTATGGCCCTTTTCAAGAGTTTGCCCTCGCCGAGAATGTGTTCCTGGCCTGTAAATTCCCTGAGCGTCCTTGGCCTCATCCTGACAGCCAAAGGGTATCTTTTTTCCGAGATTTTTTTCTGGGATTCGAAAAGGTCAGGCATAAATAAAAATCCCCACAAATGCCGTGTGAAAGGACGCTTAATTGAACCCATTAAGCACGTGGGTGCCCTCTCAGGTGTTTAATGTTCCCTTGGACTATGCCGAGGTTTACAGCCGCACCTGAAGTTAGGCCCCCTAGTATTTGGTGTTGGCTCAAAAACTCCCTTTTCACTACGCACACCGTAGGGACAATTATAATATAGCATAAATATCAACGAAAGTCAAATTACCGTATCTGCGCGCCCAATCTCTTTATAAGCGCGTCCTGCACTTTCTTATGCATATCATTCACTTCTTTATCGTTAAGTGTCCTTTCGTCCGAGCGGTACTCTATGGTATATGCCAGGCTTTTCTTGCCATCCTGTATCTGCCTGCCCTTGTAAAGATCGAAGACATCCACCGACTTTACAAGTTCCCTGCCTTCTTCTTTTATAACATCGTATATTTTCGACGCGTTTATCGTGTCATCCAATAAGATGGCTATGTCCCTTTTAACGGACGGATACCTGGGGATAGAGGCGAACCTTTTTTTGAGGTCTGCGATATCCAGCAGGCTGTCCAGGGATATTTCCGCGGCGTAAACTCTTCTTTTTATGTCGAATTTCCCGGCAATATCTTCTTTGACCTCTCCGAACGCGCCGCATTCTTTGCCGTTGGAGATGATGCCTATCGACATATTTTCCTTTAAAGAAGGGTGCGCTGCTTTCTCGGCCCTGTATCCTGCCGCGCCGAGGGATTCCATGAGCGTTTCGACAATGCCTTTCAAATCGAAGAAATCCAGTTCCCTGGGTTTTTCTTTCCAGTTCCCGGGCCTGGTGCCGCAGATACCTATAGAAAGGCGCATCAACTCATCTGCCTGGCCCGTTGTTTTATTCATGACATAAACCTTGTTCAGCTCGAATAGCTGGAGCAGGGGGTTTTTCCTGTTCAGGTTCCAATTTATCACCTCGAGCATTTCGGATAAAAGGCTCGGACGCATTACCTCCTGCTGGGAGCTCATGGGGTTTCTAAGGCCCACCAGGTTTTCCTGGGGCATGCCCAGATGTTCCACCGAATCCCTGCTGGTCAATGAATATGTCATGATCTCGTTGAGGCCGGCAAGGCACAATATCTTTCTTATCTCGTTTTCGAGTGAGAGTGTCTTTTTCTCTAGCTGGTACGCCTTCTGGGGAGTAAACACGGGGAGGCGCGAAGGCACCTTGTCATAACCGTAAAGCCTCGCTATCTCTTCTATGAGGTCGATATCCTTGGCAAGGTCCTGCCTGTAAGAAGGCACTGTCACGGATATTTTATTTTTCTTTTTTACCGGCTTCAGATTCAATCTTTTAAGTATATCTTTTATTTTCTCCGGGCTTATGTCAATGCCCAGTATCCTGGAAACTTCGTCCAGGGAAACGGATATCTCTTTTTCCTTCTCTATACCTGAGCCGGCGTCGCTTACTGTGCCGGACGATCTTCCGCCCGCTTCTTCCTTGACCAGTTCCTGCGCCCTCGCGCATGCCGCGAATATCATGCCCTGGTCAACGCCTCTTTCGAACCTATAGCTCGACTCGGACACAAGGCCAAGCTGCCTGCATGCCTTTCTTATGACCACGGAGTCGAAACACGCGCTTTCTATTAAAATATTTTTGGTCGCATCGCTTATCTCCGTATCCTTGCCGCCCATTATGCCTGCTATAGCGACAGGCCTTGCCGCGTCCGCTATGACAAGTATGTTGGAGTCCAAAGTCCGGTTGACACCGTCGATAGTTACTATGCTTTCCCCTTTTTTGGCGCGCCTCACTATTATCTTTTTCTGTTCCAGTTTATCCAGGTCGAAGGCATGTAAAGGCTGTCCCGATTCGAAAAGCACATAATTCGTTATATCAACGATATTATTGACGGCCCTGCACCCCATGGCGTTCAATCTCCGGACGAGCCAGCTGGGAGAAGGCCCGACCTTGACATTTTTCATGACACAGCCGATGTACCTGGAACAAGCGTGTTTATCCGCTATCTCTATCTTTGCCCCGCCCCTGGAGTTCCCTTTTTTCATGAGATTTTTCCTGACCGAATCCGGGAGTTTTACGGGGATACCCGAGGCCGCGCTGAGTTCCCTGGCGATACCCACGACGGAAAGACAGTCAGGCCGGTTAGGCGTAATTTCTATTTCCATGACGGAATCGCCTTCTATGTCTGTGGCAGAGGCTATCTCAAGTCCTGCCATGGTAAGGAAATTCCGGGCCTTGTCCGCCTCTATTTTTGTCCCCATAAAATCTTTCAACCAATCAAAACTGACTCGCATAAACCCCCCTGGCTTTTAAAATAACAAGTGATGCGTATGCTTTAATTTATTACCGTGACAATGCCGTTCACGACCGTGATCGTGCCTGTATCGAAAGTCTGCGTCGCGAAATTAACGGTTTTAATATAGGTAATAGTAGCATTAACGGCGCCCGGCGTCCCGTCCACTGCATATGCTTCGGCGTTTATCGTGCCGGCGACATCCAATGCCATATTTGCAGTAACTGTCGTCGTACCTATGCCTACGGCATTACCCGAGGTTGTAGCCAGATAAGTATTGCCTGTTGTGGTAAGCTCGTCATACGCGCCGTAAGGAGCGGGGTAATAGGTAGTAAGCGTGATCTCTTCGGCCATGAGCGTCGCCCCCAAAGCAAGGACCGCTAACAAAAATGCGTAGAAAAAAATAAATGTCTTTTGCATATAAACCTCCCCGTTAATCTAACCAGGTTAGACATGCACGTCTAACCTGGTTAGATTAAAATTGCTTTAAAAATCTCACATCGTTTTCATATAATAATCGTATGTCATCTATACCGTATTTCAACATGCAAATCCTGTCCACTCCCATGCCGAACGCGAAACCCGTATAAACCGACGGGTCTATCTTTACGAATTCGAATACCCTGGGGTTTATCATGCCCGAACCCAGTACCTCGAGCCAGCCTTTGTTGGAGCATACCCTGCAGCCTTTGCCCTGGCATATAAAACAGGATATATCTACTTCCGCGGAAGGCTCCGTAAACGGGAAGAAATGCGGCCTGAACCTCATCTTCACATTGTCCCCGAAATATTCTTTCGCGAACCTCTCCAATACACCTTTAAGGTCGGAAAACTGTATGCCTTTATCGACCATGAACCCCTCTATCTGGTAAAACATGAACGAATGGCTGGCGTCTACCGCGTCAGGCCTGTAAACCTTGCCCGCGTGTATGACCTGTATCGGCGGTTTTTCTTTTTCCATTACGCGTATCTGGCTCGTGGACGTCTGGCTCCTCAAGAGATCGCCGTTCTCCACATAAAATGTGTGAAAGGTCTCCCTGGAAGGATGGCTTTTCGGGATGTTCAGCGCCTCGAAATTATAATATTCCGTTTCTATCTCCGGGCTTTCCACCGCCTTAAAGCCCATCTTCCCGAAAATCTCTATTATCTCCTGCGTCGTCTTTATCAGCGGATGGCTATGCCCCAGCTCTTTTTTTATGCCCGGGAGAGTTATATCGTCATTCTCGAAGCTGACCGTCTCGCTGGATTTGAGCTCCTTTTCTTTTTCTTCCACTAAAAGCGTCAGGCGCTGTTTCAATTTATTGATAAACATGCCTGCCTCGGGCTTTTCTTTTTTCGGGACGTTCTTTATGCCCTTGATAGCGTCTGTTATAATGCCTTTCCTGCCGAGGTATTTGATCTTCATGTTCTCCAGCACACCCGCGTCCTGCGAACCTGAGATCTCTTTCAAGGCTGTCTTTTCTATCTCTTTTAATTTATCTATGAATTTCATCATTCCTCCTAGATTTTCCTGTTTTGAATTTCAGCAAGCTGGACAATGTTATCAAGCCCAATATTCCAAATAAAATAAGCGCGATATTACGTTTATGATTGTCAAATTTTTCTTCCATAAGAGCCCCTTCTTTGGCCTTGCGCAGTTCAGCGGCATGTATGTCAAGGTCCCCGCCATGCTCAATACAGGAGCGGTGGAAGATCCCTTTTATCTCCACTATATCCCCGCGGGATTTATAACTTCCTGTATAAGCTATGACTTTAACCAGGTCCTTGGCAAGCCATATGCCTATCGCGTTCGCACCGTCATTCACGTTTATCCAGGCGAATTCCTTACGCGCCATCACGTCGCCTATGACTTCGCCCTGATAGACAATCTCTTTCCCGTCATATTCTTTGGCATTATTTATTAAATCAGCGCTGGATACGGACTCTTCCGCGTAACAACTGGTAACCAGTAACCAGCAGCCGGCAGCCAGTAAAAGGAATTGTGTTAATTTGCGCCTTATCATCTGCCTTTTACCTCCGCTATAAAAAACCCTATGAGGACAAAAATAGACATAAACTCCAACCTGCCCGCCCACATCTGGAATATATAGGTCAATTTTAATACGGCGGGCATATTAACGGCGGTTATGCCGCAGGATAACCCTACATTAGCCGCGGCCGAGGTGGATTCGAATAGAGAATCGAGAAAAGGATAACCGGCCAGCATTCCCATAACGGCGCCAGATATATATAACCCTATATAAACCAGCGTAATCAAAAGCGCGGAACGCACTTGCTTATCTTCCAAGAATATCTCTTTGACGTGGTGAAATTTCTGAACCACAACCGCCTTTTCAGGTAAGATTATCCTTTTTATATCTTGTTTTAACGCCTTAATAAAGATCCCTATGCGCAGCATCTTAATGCCTCCAGCAGTGGAACAGACGCAACCGCCCAAAGACATGGCGCAGATTATGCCGGT
>JBAZEP010000009.1:0-53607 GCA_041653835.1 Candidatus Omnitrophota bacterium | reverse complement strand
GATTTGATATGATTATCTCTCGCCCTGACTTCCTCATGAAGCTTGCGGATCGTATCCTCGCTTATGGGAAGTTTTATGCTCAGCTCTTTCAATAGGGAGTCTTTTTCAGCGAGTGTATCCCGCAGCGCTTTGATATTGTTATCCCTGGCCCTGGCCTCTTCATCGAGTTTACGGAGCTGCGCCAGTTCTGTTTTCAGATTATTGTCTTTTTCTACCTGTAAGACATGGCGGCCATAATTATACGTCTTGTTGACTTCGTCATTGAGGTTAAAAAATATACGGCTTGCCTTGTCGTTACCGTGATGTTTGGCAAGTTTATTATAGACAGAAAGCAGCAGTTTATTGAAAAGGTCCGGATCCAGCCTGCTTATTTCCCCGTGCCCGGAAAAATTCGCTTTCAGGTTTTCCGGGAAATACTTGGCTATGAACAATAACCTGTTCCTCTCTATATAAAAAACTCGGTCTTTCGGGCTCAACGCGGATCCGTGGAGTTTATGATATACCTTGCTCGCGGGGGCATAAAAAATCTTCCAATTGTTCTTCTTAAGCCTGAACGCGCAATCCACATCTTCCATATACATGTTAAAATCTTCATCGAACAATCCTATATCGTCCAGTGCCTTTCTCTTATACAGGGCCGAGCAATTGGAAATACTGGAAACTTCTTGTATATCATCATACTGCCCCATATCCTCTTCCAGCAGCCCCTTGTCCCCGTAATAATAATAAGGGAATTCCTCGTGGCCCGCGCTCTGTATCTTCTCATCGCTGAAAAGGATCTTACTGCCTACGGCGCCTATCCTGTCATCTTTCGCGGCTATGTTTGTCAGGCCCTTCAGCCAGTACCTGTCCACCCTTGTATCGTTATTAAGCACCGCTACATAATCCCCTCCTGATCTCTCGATGCCGAGATTATTGGCCCTGCAATAATTGTTCACGCGATTTTCCAGAACAATGGCTTGGGGGAATTTTTTCTTTATGAACCGCGATGAGCCATCCGCGGAGCAGTTATCCACCATTATCATCTGCAATTTTTTCCTTGGATAGTCGAGTTTGGACAAAGAGGAGAAACATTCTTCGAGGAGATGTTTACCGTCATGGTTAACGACAATCACGCTCACATCCGGATATTTGGATATCTTTTTCATTCAGCACCCCCGGTATATTTAGCTTCTATAGACGCCATATAGCATCTAATAATCTTGATCTATACAATAAAAAATAAATATATAATTTTGTATTATACCATAGAATGAACGGTAAATTTATCAAAAAACCCGGAACAGTGTCATTTTTTTTCATGCACTTATATCTATTGGCAATATACATAGCCCTCAGATCTCCGCTTAGATGAATAACGTTGGGGCCGCGTCCGGCTCCTTGACCCACCGCGGTGCCGCCCCTGACATGATAAGCCATTGCCTTTGGGTTATAATAGCATTTCCAGCCTTTTTTATTCGCCCTCCAGCATATATCCAGGTCCTCGTAATACATCCCGAAATCCTCGTCAAAATAACCGTTTTTATCTTTTATGTCCTCCAGCATATCTTTTTTAAGGAACGCGCAGGCGCCGGTTACCCCAAAGACATAGCCGGGTTCATCATATTGGCCTTTATCCGGTTTTCCATATCCTCTTTCCACGGCCTTCCTGTTCCTGCCCAGGAATAAGCCCGTGGAATCTATGATTTTCCCGTCCGGCCTCATGATCTTCCCGCTGATCATGCCTATATTAGCTTCGCTCGCTACAGCGCGCAGCGCCTCTTTTAAATAATCCTTATCCAATACGACGTCGCTGTTCAGGCATAATATAAAACTGCCCCTTGAAGTATTTATTCCCTGGTTCTGCGCCCTGCAAAAAAGCAGGTTAGTCGTATTCTTTATCAGCCGGGCTTCGGGATAAAAAGACTCCAGCATCTCAACGCTGCCGTCTTTCGACGCGTTATCTACCACTATAACCTCTATGTCCCTGAAACTCTGCCGCCTCAGGGATCCCAGGCATTGCCTAAGCAGGTCTTTACTGTTGTAATTTGCGATAACTACCGATATCATAACAGTCTATTATACCTTTTCAACGATATTATATCTTACTTTATTATCTTTCATCCATTTTACCGCAAATAAGGCGCATATGCCGTTAAAAACCCGGTTCGCTATGCCGAACTTGGAATTCCCGCGCATCCTTGGGTATTCTTTTACTTCAATCTCCTTGATTCTACACCCCTCCATTCTTAACAATGCGGGTATAAAAACCTGCAGTTCTTTATATAACACCAGGCCCTTGAGGCATCTCTTCCTGTATCCTGCCATGGAAGAGTCCTGATAATCCTCTCGCAATATAATATTTCTTATGAAAATCGCCGTTATTGAACTGATTTTTTTTATAAAACCGGATGTCCTGTTTATCCTTCTCCCGAAAACCGCGTCAACGCCGCCGTCCTCCAGTTCTTTGATGATCCTGAGCAGGTCTTCAGGGTCATATTGCAAATCTGCGTCTATAGTCAAAACGATCTCGCCTTTCGCGTACTTGAATCCCGCGTCCAGGGCCGCTGTCTGGCCGTAATTTTTGTCAAAAGATATGACCCTTACGGAACTGTCCCCGTTGCTGATATCCTTTAATACGCTTAAACTGTTATCTGAACTGCCGTCATTTACAAAAATTATTTCATAGCTTTTCGTAAAAATAAAAAAAGCCTCTTTTATTTTCTTAAACATTAAGGCGATATTGCCTTCTTCGTTATATACAGGGATAATTATAGATATATCCATAAATTATAATCCTGACAATAGCCTATTTTTCATACCATACCCTCCACTTTCCCGTATTAAAATCCGTGCGGAGTTCGGTAAGACCTGAAAAATTCTGGTTGATCAAAGACAGGTCTGATACCGAATCGATTCTCCCTATGAACAGGGTTTTTCTGTTTAAATCCGCCGATATCCTCTTCACTTCCTTAATCTGCTTCTCCTCGTTTAATGGTTCAAGATACAGGACGCACTGGTTTTTGTTCCCGTATAATGCCTGCATGTAATACATACCCCAATCGATAACAACGAATACATGCCGGTCCGCATAGTTATCATTCAGCAATTTGTTTATCTTTCGCAGTGACGGATGGGCATCTTCTTTATAATGCAGTTTCGATAGCTCATAGTAAAAACTTAAATTCAGCATAACAAATAAAAATAGCAGTATAAGGAGCGTCATGCTCTTAGCCGCCTTTGAGTATATATAGAACATGGCCAATATAAGGAAAGGAAAAGCAACTATGACATTATGCATTGCCCAGGATCTCGAATGCATGCTCACAAGAAAAAAAGTAAGGAAAAATAAAAATATATTCAGTATAACATAGTTAAACCTGATCCTTTTTAAGTATAACTGCCTGATACCCGATAAAAGCATGAATACGAGCGCCGCGATAAAAAGAAGGCCGCCGGCCATGCCTGTCCCTTTTTCAATAATAAATATACGGTCGGCGCTTAACAGGGGATTAAAAAGGTACCTAAGGAGCCCCTTCGGGTCCGCGGTCATGTAGTGCGCGTAACGGCACACGGATTGGTAATATGTCTGGCCTCCCCTGTCCACGGAATTTAAAAGCATAAAAGTAAACGCCGCAGCCGATACAAATAATATCGCGAAATGCAGGATAAGCTTCCTGCGATCCGGAAAAATTGAAGACCCGGATACTTCATTTTTTTCGAAAATAGAATAAAAAATCAAGGCAAGGACTCCGGGGATAAGGGCAAAAAAACTAAGCTTTATCCATATCCCGAAAAATACAGTCAATCCTATAAAAAACGGGTACAGCCACGCGCGCGGCCTATTATCCCGCAAGGAACGCATCCACTCCCGCGCCAGGCAGCATATAAGGAATACGGATGTCGTCTGGAATATATTCGTCCCAAAATCAACTATGTGCTGGAACGCGTAAGGCATAAAGGAAACCAGTAATATAAATGAGGCTGACAGGGGCGTTTTAAAAAGCCTGTGAAGAAGAAATGCCTGCAGTGCCAGCGCCATTAATCCAAGAAACCTCGCGGAATAAGGGGACGGCCATAATTTAAATAAAGGGTAATATACCAGGGACAGCGGACTGCCTACGTACGGGTAAACCCTGAGCGGCAGGTATAAACCGGGGAACGGGGCCAGATCCGCCCCCCGGAAACCTTCCCGGAATATATTAAGTTTATTAAGGGGATAGCAATGGTAACTCAGCGCCTGGTATTGCGTAAACTCATCCATGTTAAAAGGGACATGTTCCGAGAATAAAAAAATAAATAAAAAAGAAAAAACTATGATAATAAAAGCGCCTGAAACAATTTTTAGATTAATTCTTTTCATTATATATCCGCTCACATTGTCTGCAAATTACGACTCTTTGCCGGGAGATACCTTGAATATTTCCATGGCTGTCGTACCGTCGGGATAATAGATTTTTTTCACGGCCTTTTCATGCGGGTGCAATTCTTTAAATATATTAAAAAATTTGCTGAACTCTATGCCCCACCCGTCCTTTATGTGCCGGGTTGCGTCCGGGCTCCATAAAATATAGTATATCGTATTACCCTCTTCCAGATTTTTCTTTTCTATGTCCCACATGGAATCCTTTGTGATATTCCTGGGGCCGTCCATTGTCTTAAAATGCGCGTAAGGGTTACCGAATATGCCGCGTTTTTCCCAGGATAATTTTATATAATAATCCAGGTAAGGCAAAACTGTCATCCTGAAATCGGTAAAAACTTTATAATCAGCCGTGGCATTATCTTCGAATAAATACCGCGCCGCTTCTTTTGAGCCAAAACTGTTTATTATCCACTCCTCCCTGTTCCCGGGAGCTTTTTTAAAATACCACGCGGATATTTTTATTGAGTAAAAAATTATCGACAAAGAAACGGCTAAAGAAATGGTTATTATCGCGCTCTTTAAAATTATGTTCCTGAAATTCCCAGAATACCCGCACATATCCGTTAAAAACCTCGCCGTAAGCACGATCGGGACGGGCAAAATAACGAACAGGTACCTCGCGCACATACCATCCTTTACAAACAATGTTACAAGGATAAAGCTCAAAAGCATCCATGCCAGCATGACAAAATCGCTTTTCTTATGCTTATAGCACGCGTAAGCCGATGAAAATATAAGCAGCCATAAAAAATATTTTGATAATAACAGCGGGCAAGCCATGCTCGGGGCAAATAACCCCTCGGGAGAGCGGCTGTCAAACAACAGATGAAAAGCTTCTTTGATATTAGCCGCAAAATTCCTAAAAACATCATGGTAAAACCCAACCCCGTTATGAAAATTATTATTCGCGAAAATAGAGTGATAGCACTGAGCTTTAAAAAAATCTGCTTTCGGGCTGAGGACGACATACGGGAGCACCCAAACCATGAACAATAAAATCCCAACAAAAATAAAATTCCGTCCCGGCCATTCTTTCCCAGCTTTCAATATGAAGAAAACCGCGATAAATACGGGTATAAACACGAAGGCTGAAGGGTATGTATATAATGAGCCCAGCCCGAGCGCCGCGAAAGACAACAAAAATAACGCCTTCTTTTTCTTTATAATCCCGGCATACAGGAAATAGAAAATAAGGATGCCCGCGAATGGGACAAGGACGGTCTTCTGGCCGACTCTGCTCATTATGATATGCCAGGGCAGAAAAGCTAAAAATAAGGCGGATAAAATACCTGTCCTGTTATTGTATAACCTCGCTCCCAATAGATAGGTCAGATAGACTGTAAGTATGCCGAATAATACGGCCGGTATCCTGACAATTAAAATAGGGTTATGGCTGAAATAGGATATGACCAAAGAAAAGGAGTTGAACAAAAATGGTATTTTCCCATTATTAACGGTCACGGGAATACCTAAAAATTTCTCGGCCTTTCCTGAATTCAGGGCTTCTATACCCAGCATTGTATCGCAGTGTTCATCAAGATTTAACGGTACCAGCTCCAGGCAGCACAAACGCAGCCATAAAGCCGCCGCCATGATCAGCAATAGATAAAATACCCTTGATGAGATTAAGTCTTTCAGATTAAAATTTAACATCGGATAAAAACACCTTTTCCTGTTGTAATTTGCCGCGATCACTGATATTATGATTTTTGGCATATTATAACATGAAAACCCCTGAATCTAAATCTCAATCAGTGATTATTTTTATCACATTTTTATCCCTTATTTTCATCCGTCCGTTTTTTTCCGGGCTATCTTACCCTATCCTGGAGTTTTATTATGAGGCCTCGATGATAATCCTGGGAGGCCTGCTTTTATTATCCGGGCGCCGGCCTCATGTCCCGGTTACGATGGGCCCTTATGGCATGGCCATCGGCCTGCTCTTATTAAGCTACGCGCTTTCTACCATATTTTCCATCAATATACATAATTCACTCAAGGAGGTCCTAAGATTCATAAGCTGTGTTTCCGTATTCTTCATCGTGTCGCGGCTTAAAGGCCCGAAGAAAGATATCCTGGTGAAAACCATGGTTATTGCCGCGGCTATAATAAGTATCTATTCGATATATCAATATTTCTGGGGTTACCAGCATACCCTGGACTTCCTTAAAAGAACCAACAGCGATTTCCTCTCGAACTCCCCTTACGCCAGGGATATCCTTATGCAAAAACGCGCCATAGGCACCTTCCCATCGCCTAACATCTTCGCAGGATATTTGATCACGCTTTTTTTTCTGGCGTGTTACGCCGGACGGATATCAAATCCCGGATCAACTCTGTTCCAGCTTGCCGTTATAGTTATTGCAGTCATGCTGACCAAATCCTTGGGCGCGTACCTTAGTCTGATCATTTCGCTCGCGGTAATGCTCTTTCTTTTCCGGGGTGATATTAAAAAGCGAAGATCTATAATAATATTCTGCTTAATAGCGGCGTGCGCGGGCATCGCTTTTATCCTGTCAAGCAAGTGGGGCCGCCTCATGAACCTGGACAACCCGCACAACCCCGCAATACAGCGCCTGAACTACTGGCGCATTACCATAGCCGCCATAAAAGACCATCCGTTAATAGGCATAGGTCCGGGAAATTTTCAGGAGGTTTTTCTTAAATACAAGTCCGGCTGGAGCATAGATTCCCGGTACTCGCATAATATATTACTCCAGACATGGCTGGAAACAGGCGTGGTAAGCCTGGCCGCCATTTGCCTTTTGATCATTACTTTCACGAAAAGATCTTTAGCCAGGTCTAAATATCTTTTCCTGGCTGGACTGGCCTTTATACTGCATAATCTTCTGGACCTGACCTATTTTATCCCTGAAACCGGATTGTTCTGGTGGGTATTGCTGGGATTGACGGCCGATGACGAATAGGCCGCCTTACTTCAGCGTGATCATCCCGTTTTACAACAAAGAGGCGTGCATCGAAGACTGCTTAGATTCCATATTACGGCAGGATTTTCCCAGAGATGACTACGAGATCATTTGCGTAAATAATAATTCAACCGACAATTCCGCATCTATAGTAAAAAAATACCCTTCCATAAAATTAGTCCATGAAAAGATCCAGAACGCCTATGTTGCCAGAAATACCGGGATACTGAACTCGAGGGGTTCTGTTATGGTTTTTACCGACGCCGATACGCAGGTGCCGCATGACTGGCTCGGCAACATATACTTCTCCATCAAAAAGAATGGCTACGATATTGTCATAGGCTGGTATTCCCCAGGCCGCCGCATCAGGCTCCTGGAGATACACAGCCTGCTCATCTCTGAAAGAATAAAAAAAGCGATTAAAGAAAAAAACCCTTCCATGTTGACCGCGGGAGCGAATAATCTCACTATAAAAAAGGAAATTTTTGAAAAAGAGGGGCTGTTTTTAAATAACTCGAACAGTGAAGACATGTATCTTGTGATAAGATGCATGATCAAGGGCTATAATATAGGCTTCCAGGATAATATAACCATAAAAAGAAATGATATAGATTCCATAAGTATTCTTATGCTTAAAAATTTCATATACGGCTGTTCCAACGCTATGGATATAGCGTGTAAGCTGTCTTTCACCGGAAAATTAAAATACGTGCTCATCACCTTAAAATTCATATTCAGATATTTCCCCACAGGCGCAGGATTATTATTATTCACGTTTTCCTACTTTACCGGTTACATATTGAGCAAATCGGGATTATTGACCCCCAGGATAATAGCTGGTTTTATTCATAAATATACCCTATTTATAAATAAGATCTCTGTCTGAATGAAAAACGCGTTGATCTTGATCCCGGCCGTTTTTTACCGGCTCCGGCTTTTTCAGCCATGCCGCCCCGCCGGCATAACTGTCCATCTCCCTGGAAGAATAAAAGACAGCGCTCAAAGACATGTTAAGCCTTTTTTCGAGGCGTGCAAGGCTGTCTTCCGCTTCTTTTTTATCAGAATAATAAAAAAGAAAGAAAACGGATTCATGGCCCCTGCCCTTTATTTCCGATAAATATACCTTTGGCTTGATCCTATTTTTGCGGTCGAAATATTCCACTATGCGCGGAGGCATGTTGATATTTATCACCGGGGCGTTTTCATCCGCGTTCTTCTCCAGCCATTCAAAACATTTGACAAAATTATCCCTCCCTGTTTCAAAATTATACCTGTAATACGGGAAAAGATTATTCGAGACATTTATTGACAATAAAACAAGGAAGATGGCAAAACTCAGCTTGATCCTGGATATGCCGCAATTATATCCGCTTATCCCTTTGCTTAATAAAATGATGAAGGGCATATGTATAAATCCTATGTATCTTGGTATTATAAATATCGGCGTCAAACAACTGTCTATTAAAAAGAATACAAGAACAGGAAAACATATCCATAGCAATAATAAAGCTTCCTGTTTTTTGAAAACAATCATGTTTACGCCGCCTTTTATATTTTTCCATGCTACAACCGCGGACGCGGCTAAAAATATATAAATAAAAAAAGTTATTCTGTTTATCCAATAATCGGCATAAAACTGGAGCCCGCTGACATAAGGAAGGATATTGCGCGCTCCATTATCAATATCCCCTGTCCTGGTGATCCAGAATAGATGTTTCCCTGACTCTTCTATATGATGCAGGAGCATGGGGTACCACGGCAGATAGAACAGAAAAATGACTGCCTGGCATATAAGCCATGCCCTGATATTTTTCTTTTTGCAAAAATAAAAGAAAAAAATATTATGCACGGCCAGCAAGATAAAACCTGCATACATGGTATATATCATGCAAAGGGCTGACATCACGTAAACTGCCAGATCCCGCATCCTGCCGTTCTGCATGAACCTGTACAGATATAAAAAAGATACCAGGCCAAAAAGCCATAAAAGAGAGTACATCTTGGCTTCCTGGGCATAGTATATGCTGTAGGGAGAAACTGCCAGGAATGCCGCGGAAAAGAGAGCCGTCCTTTCATCGTACAACTCTCTTGCCATCTTAAAAATAAAAAATACCGATAAAGCCGAAAAAACAGCAGAAGGAAAGCGCAAAGCCAGGGCGCCGGTCCCGAACACCCCTGTCCATAATTTCAGCGTTAGATAATAAAACGGGGGGAATCCTTCTATGTGCCTGATAAGATATTGGAAAGACTTGCCCATCCTGAGCGCGGTATATATCTCATCCTGCCAAATATCCATACTGCTTAAGCAATGCAGCCTCAGTAAAAAACCGGCGGCGCAGATAAGCGCCAGTAAAATATTTTTTCTCATTTTGCGCTTACCCGGAATATTATCCAGGGGAAAGATATTATCGTTTCCTCTAATTTAAAATGACTTTTCAATTTTGCTTTGACCTCCATAGCATTAAAACAACTGATATGTTCCGGGACCCTGCCAAATCTTGCGATATCTTTCCCTGCCAGCATCCTGCACACGCTAAAACAGGGTTCGAGAGGAATGCTTATTATACAGCTCTTCTTTGCAACCCTTTTCAATTCCGCCAATGCCGTATCTATAAAAACAAGATGTTCCAGTACTTCCAGGCATAGCACCAAATCGAAAGAGCTGTCCTTGAAAGGTATTTTTTGTATATCCGCCTGGATAAAATGACGCCCCTGGCCTTCGGCCTTAGAAAATAGTAACGCCTTGTAATCGATATCCATGCCGGTTATTGCCGGGGAGCGATCCCGATGCTTCCGCATGTGCCGCAAGGCAAATCCTTCAGCGCAGCCTGCGTCAAGCACATTCCCCGGCGAAAAGCTGTTTATCATTCGCGATATAGTTTTCAGAAAATAATAGACACCGACCTTCGCAAAAAGATTACGGGAATGGTATTTATGATAATTATTGCTACGAGAAATAGCCGGGTGTATGGTCATTTTTTAATTTAATTACGTGGGCTCCTTATCAGGACCAGACTGCGAAAAAGCCTTTTCAGGGATTTTAGCCATCCCTTTTTGCAAAATAATCGCAATAAAAAATATGGCCGGAAATAGAAACCAAGATACGCCTCTTTCTGCATGCTGTTCATCTCCGATTCGCTTACGCGATCCGATGTATACGGCCCATTCTTATTTTTAATAAAAGGATAGGGAATATAATCAGCCCATTCGCCGGCAAGCAGGTGGCCCTGGCCGGCCTGAAGCTCTTTATATATCCTGGTTCCGGGGAACGGTACCAGCCTGTTAAATTTGGCGTAATCCAGCCCTATACTACGCGAAAAACATATAGTTTCTTTTATCGACTCTTTTGTTTCGCCTGGGAAGCCTATGATAAAAAGCCCTATAGTTTCAATGCCCGCTTCTTTAGCCATGCGCACCGCGCGCGTTATATCTTTCCTGGAATATCTTTTTCCTATCGAATAAAGTATACCTTGATCGCCGCTCTCTATTCCGAAGATTATTTTGCGGCAGCCTGCCTCCCTCATTTTCTTAAGCAGCCGCCCCGTAACGCTCATGACATTTGTTTCGCACAACCAGGTAATCTTTTTATGCAGCCCGTTCTTTATAAGCTCGTCGCATAGCTCAATACCTTCCCTCTCATTCAAGGGAAATATGGGGTCCACAAAATTTATCTGGCGGGCATGGTAATTATCCGTTAGAAATCTTATTTCCGCTACAATATTCCCGGCGGATCTGCGCCTCCTGCCGTTAGACATGAATTTGTGCGAACAAAAACTGCAATCAAAAACACAGCCGCGCGAACCAAGTATATCAAAAGACGGGCAGGCCATTTCCCAGTGCGGAGGATCGTAATACAGGTCTTTATCTATTAAATCATAAGCGGGAAACGCCAGCCTATCGAGATCATGCACAGGTTTACGCCCGGGCATATGTGTTATAATTCCATTTTTGCGAAAACTCAGGCCCGCAATCCCGTCGAGAGGTACTTCACCCCTAAGGTGCCGCGCAAGATCAATCATAACTTCTTCGCCTTCGCCGCGTATCACGAAATCGAAACAATACAACTTCAGCACATCTTCAGGCAATACGGTCGGATGGAAACCTCCCGCTACTACCGGTATGTCCCCGATACTGTCCTTTACCTGTCTTGCAATAGTTGCGGCAACGCCGAATGAAGGTGTCGTAGAAGATATGCCTATAAGATCTGGGCCATAAGCGGAGATCTTTTCAGTAAGTTCATCGCCGTACAACCTGGAGGCATAACAATCCAGGATAGAAACATCGCACGCGGCATCTCTAAGGCCGCTCGCTATGTATAAAAGCCCCAGCGGCATAGCACAGCTTTCGAATGCGCGCCATTTTCGCGTCAGGACGATCTCGTGAGGATACGGATTGATCAACAGGACTTTCATTTAATCTTTCTATTTATCTTAAAGCGTCTATATTGAAATACGCTTCCGCGCCCTGATGGACCGCCTCATTCTATTTACCCGCTCAAGCACAATTTTCCTGGGAATATCCGGTTTGATACCGGCGCTATCTGTCCCGTCGGTTTCATAATAGGCGAAGATATCTACTTCGTCAAAGCCGCAATGATTCACATATTCGATCGTATCCTGGAATTCCTGCTCTGTTTCCGAAGGAAAACCGGCTATAACCTGTGTCCGGAGCTTCAGATCCGGATAAATATTTTTCATCCGTCCGATTATTTCCGCAAAGCGCCCGAGATCAACCCATCTTTTCATTAATTTCAAGATCCTGGGGTTACCGGATTGTACGGCCGTCAGTATACTTTTGATCCTGCGCGTACTGAGCAATTCTATCAGTTGTTCGCTGTATTTACAGATCCAATAAGGGTGAAGGTCCTGGATAAATTTTATAACTATCCCATCATTTTTGTTCAATACCGCGCTTAGAAGTTCCGGAAAGCTTGAACCGATATCCAGGCCATACGCCCCTGCATCGCTGGAAATTAAGTTGATCTCAAGCCGCATGTTAAGCGGATATCTATCCAGTTCCTCCAACAGTTTCTGGACCGGTTTACTTTTTATGGTCCCGATCGCCTTACGAATATTACAGTAACTGCAGGAACCCAGGCAGCCTTCTGACACGCGCAGGGTGAATATCCGCTCATCAAACCCTATCCCGCCCGGCAAGCCTTCGTTTTCATGAGGCTGTGCGATAAAAAAACTTATAAATTTCTTTAAAGGATTTGAAAGATATTTTTTCCGCACCCCTCTCCAGCTCTGGTCGGGAAACACGGTTATTATTTCATTCGCGTCGCCCATATCCTTGAATTTGTTTGAAAATTCCGGGAAAAAATCATCGATATTGTCTATATTTTTAGTGGCAAGTGTGTCTCCGCTGTACACCGCCCCGATCCTTTCCGCATTCATCGCCGGCATACAGCCGTACACCAGCATCCTGCCTTTAAATCTTTTTAACCTGATAACGGCGTCCATAACAGCGTCTTCTTTATCCCTGGTAAGTCCGCAGCTCACCACTATCAGATAATCGGCAGTTAACGGCGACATTGTCCTTTTTAAGCCGTTAGAAACAAAATAACTATTTATCCTTTCGGCGTCCAGATAGCGCCTGCTGCATCCGTAAGTTTCCATGTAGAATTCGGTCATGTCCTTTTTCCATCCAAATTTTTTACAAGGCCGCTCAATATCCCGGCTAACATCCAGAACATGACCAGGGGAGCGCACCAGTAGAAAGAATCATAGCTGGTACTGTGCATAAGAGCGCCGGCTATGCTTATAAGCGCCGCCTCCGTAAATATTTTGTCCGGACCCAGCGGCATATTTTTTATTTTTTTAATGGCCTTTCTTATCAGAAAGACAGCGAAAGCGATAAAAGACAAGACAGCCGCTATGCCTGTCTCCGCTAAAATAGTAAGATACATATTGTCCGGTATCCTTAAACCACCCGGCACGCTCGCATCGTGGTTATATTCAAGATATAACAGCCTGAAATGGTCCAGCCCTGCCCCGGCAAAAGGATGATCCAACGCCATATTTATTGCCATGACAAAGCTTTGCAGCCTGTAACTTACAGCGGTTACTATCAAATCGGGTCCGAATTGTTTTCTAAAAACATCGTATTTAACAAGAAAGATGGCGGCCATTATCAGCGCCGAAGTTAAAATCAGGTTCTTAATGCCTGCCTTTACCGCGCGCAGGTACCAGAGAAATATACAGCAGGCTATAAGCCAGGCCATCTTGCTGAAAGTCAGGTATATGGCGGCGCTTACAAAGATAAACAGCGCGCATCCGAACGCGAAAGAAATTTTATTTTTCCTGTCGGACAGGAATAGCGCTGCGAACGGCAAAACCATGGTAAGGAAAGCGCCTGTTATGGTTGGATGATAAAATACGCCGAATGCCCTGCCGGCGTAGCTGGGATAGCTTGCGTAGCGGTAATAACGACTGCTGAATAAGTTCTGGAATGTTAAACTTATATCCAACAAAGCTGCTAATACCATAAAAACAGACATTGCCAATCCCGCGAGGCAGATTAATTTTACGGCCGTTAAAGAAATATCTTTGGACTGGCTTTTAGAGATCATGTATATAAATATAACGGGCAGATAAGTAAGCGCGTATCTCTTCCCCGCTATATCGATATCCCTGCTGTAAAACAAGCTTACGGAAACAATCGCCAGAAAAATGAATAACGCGATATCCGCCGCATCCGCGTCTTTTACCGCTTTTAAGAACGGTTTCCCTGCCGCGAATGTATAAAATAAAAAACCGGACAGCAAAAAAATATTTAACGGCATAGCGGATCTATTAATGACCGGCTGGGGCACAAAAACAATACAGGCCATCAAAAAAGAAATTACCAGGGCTATGCCCCGGTTCAAACCCGTGATATAAGAAGGATTCGCTCTCATCTGCATCCTTTTCAAGAAAGTGCCTTTAAGACTATTGTTTTAAACTCATCCCGCCTGACGCCGTTGAAATTTAACCTGGGTATTTTTTTTAAGACGGCTGACCACATGCCTGCGTAATAAGATATATGCATAATAAGATAAAGCCCGGGAAGAATGAATACCAGATTTTTTTTGTTCCTGACAGAAAGGCGGAAAGCGTCCGCCATGCCTAAAAACATGTATAAAAACAACAAAACGAACTTTATCCAAAACCCATTCATAAAAAATATCGCCAAGAAACATAAGGGCAGGAAAAACAACGCTATGAACTGCGGATTCTCGGATCCTTTTTCCAAAAAGACCTGCTCCATCCTGCCCCTGCCGTATCTGTGGAATTGCCTCATAAATCCCGGCAGCGTCTTTCTCCTGTCCCTGTAAATTTTAAGTTCCGGGCTGTAAATAAACTTATATCCCATTTTAATGATCCTGTTGATCAATTCGTTTTCCTCGTTCGGGTACAGCCGCTCGTTAAAAAGGCCTGCCTTTAAAAAAACGTCTTTCCGCACGGCCAGGTTGCTCAGCAGCAATTCTTTTTCATCGCTGGCCCGCAACGCCCCAAGCCGGCTATACCTGGCGCTCATTTTCCAATGCGCGAAATAAGAGCTCATGGCATATCCGAAAAGATGCTGCGTATAATTATTGCCCGGCGGGGTAAGGTCTGGCCCCCCTGCCCCGGCTGTCCTGATATCGCTGTTAATTATGTCCACCGCCTTCCGGAATATGTCCGGTTCTACCACGGCGTCTCTGTTAAAAAAATATAATATATCGCCTTTCGCTATTCTCGCGGCCTCATTCCTCTGGATAGAAGGCTGTTTCCCTACAGCTAATATTATTTCTATTTTATCCTTAGAATAATGCGCCGCGTCAATACATTTTAATATATTCGAATCTAATGAATCGGATTCGCTCGGGATTATAACACTTATGGTTTCGCATATCATTGTGGATTACCCCGCATTTGAAAATTACAATCCCAACAGTTCACTGACCGTCACTAATTGATACCCTTCTCTCTTCAGGTCCTTTATAATAAAAAATAAGGCTTTGACCGTTTGTTTGCGGTTCCCTCCGCTCACATTATCAGCGTCCCCGTCATGTAACAATATTATATCGCCATTACGGGCACGGGATAAAACCCGCTGTTCAATCCGCGCAACGCCCGGCATAGACCAATCAGAGGGGCTCATTGAGTCCATAATCGTTACATAACCGGGACAATCCACTTCCTCAAGATAAATATAAGGAGGACGGAATAAAAAAGAGTCTTTATTTATAGTATTTTTTATAATTTTATCTGTTTTCATTATTTCTTCTTCTATATCCTGCTTTGCCGTCTTGTAAAAATCAGGATGAGAATAAGAATGATTCCCTATATCATGTCCCTCTTCCGATATCCTTATCAGCGACTCCGGATATTTTTCCACATTTTTCCCTGTCACAAAAAATGTGGCCTTTATCCCTTCCCGTCTCAATATGTCCAGGATATGCCCTGTGAACGGCTCGTTTGGCCCGTCATCAAAAGTAAGGGCTACCTTTTTAATATCTCTGTTTCCATTATAGAATGCCCTGTTTTTCGCTTTTCCCATTTTGCAAAAGAATGCCGCGCGGTTAGAAAACTTTTTGTCTTCCATAAAATAATTCGAATTAAGAAAGTCCGCCGTAGCTTTGTAACGATACGCGCCCAGCGTAAGGATATCACCGGATATGTAAACGCCTTTGCCTGATTTTAACTCTGAGTCTATTTTTTTGCGCAACATATATGCCCTGTATTTTTCAAAACGGCCGTTTTGATATACGGTTTCGTCTAAATAAACGGTATCGCGTTTTGAAAAATATCTTATATATTGACCGCGCTCCATGTTATCGGTTATAACCATATCCCCTGGCAGGGTATTCTGTCTTATCGACAACGCGCCCTGCAGGTAAGAATTGTTTCCTGGGTCGCGCTGCCACAAAATAGGAAAAAATAAATTATGGAAGAAAATGGGAATAACGCAGAGAGCCGGGATTATCCTTGCGAAAAAAATCTTTTTTTTATCGGACATCTCATCTATGAAAAATCCAAAGAAAATCCATAATGCGGATAACAATGGCACATATCTCTGGCTATTATAAGGCTCATAAAAGGAAAATACCGCTAAAGATATTAAAAAAACCCCTAAAGTAAAAACAAATATATTGCGATATTGCCCGATTATTTTTTTCCATGCCGTTAGAAATGTCAAGGCTATAAGCCCATACACGCTCGCGATTGAAAGTAAATCGTATTTTAATGTAATTACCGACGCCGCCATTGTCTTCAGGACCAATAACGGATCCGGATAAATATTGAAAACTGTCTTATCTATAGAACCTCTGAACCAGTTATAAAAAAAATTACTTAAGCTGTTATTATAGTGTGTGCTGTAAAACGTTGCCAGGCCGAGTATAGTGAAAGGTGTCAGCCAGAGCAGCGATACTGTCATGCAATACAGCATCGCGCGCCTGAACCTGTCCCTGACGTTCCCGGAAGCAAATATAAATCCAATAAAAGCCGGAAGAAAAATAATGTTTGCCTGGGAAAAAAAGATAGAAATACTAAAGAACGCTCCGGACAGGAAAACGTATTTCGGCAGGCCCTCATGGCTTAATTTTATGATAAAGATCATCGAGATTATAAAAAAAGCGGCGGGTATGATATGAGTTTCCGGCTGTACGCTGTATCTCCAGTATTCTTTCGAACACGCTAATCCAATAGAACATAACAAAGCCGTAAAATTATTCCTGAAAATTTGTTTCAACAATATAAAAAAACTTGCCGCTCCAACCGCCCCAAAAAAACAAGCTAATAATCCAAGAGGCAGCAATCCTCCGCCTTTATATCCTAAAGACCGCCATAATTCGTAAAATAGGCTGTTCAAGATCGTCAAAAAAACATGGCCTTGCTGCGCCGGGACAAGCCACATTCTATTTTCAGCCCACTCCGCTAAGGATATAGAGTCGTAATGATAACCTTTGCTTATGACGCTTATGTTCAAAATGAATACTACGCTAAAAACTAACGCGGGGAAAAATACAGCTCTTGGGCATATTTTGGTTCGCATCTTCACTTTTATAATTTTTTTATACGTCTGTTAGTCAAAAATAATACCGGGGCCAGGCGTTACGCTCGAGAAACCCCGGGATTCAGCCCGGATAGGCCTAATTGCTGATACTGTGTTTTGAATTCTTGATCTTAATAATATCGATAAATACTTTTGTCAACTTCGTGAATCCAAGCTTTGTATAGCCAAGCCTTCTTTCCTTAAAAACTATCGGTATTTCTTTTATTTTGTACCTTTTAAGTTTGCATTCATAAAGGACTTCTTCTATTATCGACGGTTCTTTAGATATAATATTATTCCAATTTATGGAACTCAAAACCTCTCTCCTGAAGCACCTGTATCCTGATGAACAATCCCGGATGTTGAAACCCATGTATTTTCTTATAAATAAATTGACTAATTTCGACATGATTATCCTGATCAAGCTGCGCTCGCGGTCTTTTCCTCCGCGGACATACCTTGAGCCTATAACCACATCCGCGTCCTTTATTTCTTTTAAGAATACCGGGATATACGCCGGGTCATGAGAAAAATCCCCGTCCATTTCTATGACATATTCGATTTCTCTTCTCTTGAGCGCTTCTTTAAAAGCGTCTATGCCTGCCAATCCCCTGCCGCGGCCTGACATCCTGTGCATCACAGTCACTCTATTGTTGCCATTGGCTATATTATCTATTATATCGGCCGTACCGTCGGAAGAATCATCGTCCACTATCAGCACGTCGGAACCGCCGGCATGTCTCAGTACCTCTGAAATAAACGCCTCGATGTTTTCCTTCTCATTATAAGTGGGTATTATTATCAATGTATCCGTCATGGCAGATCTACCTCGTCCCCATATACCGCCCGAATGCCCCGGCGAACGCGTAAACCGGGATAAGCGGCACAACTGAGAGTACTGTCTTGATATCTTTTGTATATTTATATAATCTTACTAAGCCGCAAAAATCCAGGAACATATAAATAAAAATAAACGGCAATACTTTATAACCCGTGCTGACCTCGTTAAGCCCGAACAGAGAGTAAAGTTTACCGCAATCCTCGCGGTTCCTTTTATACCATTCCGCTATGGAATAATCGTGGGAATGATAAACTGCCGAATCAGGTTCGTATACTATTTTATATCCCGCCTCCAGGACGCGTTTCGCCCATTCTATATCCTCCCCGAAATCAGAATTTGAAAATTTGAAAGCCTCCCATACGGATTTTCTTATGCAGGATGACACGTTGTCAAAACTGCAAAAACGGCGCTTTTCCTGGGGAGGCAATCCATTATACCTTTCCAGATTATCTATATGGCTGATTCTTTTTTCTTCCCCCGAAGCGAAAAACATACTTGTTTTAAGCCGGCCGAATGCCTTGGCGCCCGGATGCGGGATCTGCCGCGAATAAACGCCTGCTACACAACTATCCCGCTCAATATCTCCTATCAAGGCATCCATCCAGTTCTTCCCGCAAGGAACAGCGTCTTGCGTCATCAATATCACATACCTGCCGCCGGCGTTCGATATTCCGAAATTACGCGTAAGGCCGTGGTTAAAATCCCTTTCATTTACTTTATGAAGCTTCACTGCCGGGTATTTCTTTATAATATCCCCCGTCCTGTCCGTGGAGCCCGAATCTACTATAATAACCTCGAACCTGAAATTGGTTTTCTGTGAAAATACCGCTTTTAACGCTGAATCCAGGTATCTCTCCCCATTCTTCACCGGAATAACCACCGAAACATCAATATTTCCCATATAATCTTCCCCCTAATGTTACAAACTGACAGTGTCAGTTTGTAACATTACACACGCCTGGACGGCTCTTACTATTTCGTTCAAATCTATTTTATCCATGCAGGTAACTTTTTTATTGCATTTATTTTTGTAACAGGGAGCACATCCGGCCGTTGTGACTATTTTTTGTCCGCGGCCGTATAGGTCTATCTCCCGGCTGCATGTAGGCCCGAAAAGCGCCACAACAGGCTTTTTGAGCGCGATGGCTATATGCATGGCAAGGGTATCCGCCGCTATTACCGCGGAACACCTGTTGATAAGCGCGGCAAAGTCTTTTACGCTATTTTCGCATCCGCCGTCTATCGCGTCATTCCCGATGCCCTTCATCACATATCCGTTTATGTCTTTTTCGGAGGGGCCGCCCAGAAGCAGTATTTTGGCGCCCATCTCTTTCTTCAACAATCTTATCAATTCTATTATTCTTTCTTTTTTCAGGTACTTATTGGCGAATACGCTCCCCGCCCCCGTATTTACCCCTATAACCCGCTGATTACCATTCAGGCCGTTCACTTTGAAAAAATTATCCGCGAAATCAAAATTTCCGCTTCCGAGGATAAGCTCATAAGCGTTTTTCCTGTAATTAAGCCCTGACATTTCATAGGTCAGTTCCTGATAAGTTTTCCTGTTTTTGAAAAATTTTAAGTCATCGTCCATGCCAAGGCGGTAAGAGTATTCGGCAAGTTCGTTAAGAGGGCGCAGTCCCCCTTTTTCATCAATACCAAATCCGTATTTTTCTTCCGCGCTGACACTAGACGCGAGCCTTGTACCTTCCGTCGCTTTATCCAGCGATAAGACTATATCAAACTTTTCTTGCGACAATAGATTAACGGCATCATCGTTATGCACCACGATCTTATCTATATTGGGATTGCCTTCCAGGAGTTCTTTACTGTTCCCGTTTACCAGCCATGTTACCAGGCTGTCCGGATATTTATTCTTTAATCCCGAAAGAATGCTGGTAGTCCTCAATACATCTCCCGAAGAACCAAGTTTGATAATTAATATCTTCTGCGGCATATTTACAAAAAATTAATGTGTTCCCTCGGTTGTTTTATGTTCCAGAGTATCTGGTTAAACGTGTTATCGCGGCACAACGGGACACAATCCCTGAAATTTATATTCTCTATTACTTTTTTTCTCCTCCCGGAGTTCCATATCTTTTCAAGCGGATCTTTTTTAAGATTCCCTATGCAGTATTTGGCGTAGCCGCGCATATGGCAGCAGATATACATCTTCGCGTCCGCCGCGATGACAGCCGCGAACTGCTGTCCGTAGCATTTTCCGTAATTCCTGCCGAAATCCTTTTCTTTCATCATATCGTATTTATGCTTTGAATACAGGATATCGTATCCGGGTCTTGAATAACTAAGGCATTTCAATATCTCTTTTTCTATACCGGCTGCCCTGTGATATTCGAATCTGCCGTTATTATGTACCTGGAGCGGCCTGAACTGGAGATAATCAACCCCCATTTTTCCGCAAAGGACAGCTGCGGCAGTCATCTCCTTCTTTGTATGTATCGATGTAAGGTATCCTATGCCTATGACGGCCCTGCTTTTGATATCCTTTTTGATCCTGACCAGCATTTTTATATTATCCAGCAGTTTATCAAAAACATCCCCGTCCATGCCATGTATTTTCCTGAAAGTCCCTGACGATGCCGCGTCCAGCGATATCCTGATCCACCTGCAGGATCTCAATAAAAGCGCGGATATTTCCCTGTTCAGCAGGGATCCGTTCGTGATAAAGCCTATATCAAGGCCCAGCCCATGCGCCAGCTTTACGGCATGTTTTATGCCCGGGTGGCAAAGCGGATCGCCGCCGCCCGTAAAAATAATGCCTCGTATCCCGGCTTTCGCGATCTGCCTTATTATATCCTCAGCCAAACCCAGGGGCAGCGAATCACCGCCTTTATTTTGAAAATACCATCCCGAACACTCAGGACACCTGTGATTGCAGGCGTTGGTCATGTCAAGTTCCACGGTAACGGGAAAGGGGTTCCCGCCCTTTAACCACGCATTAACCCTGTCCAGGTGCTTCAAAATCTTATCCGAGCTGAACTGCCTTACGTCAAAACCGGATGAAACCTTATCGCTCACTTGCCTTCCTCCTGTTGTAAACCGAACCTGAAAACAGCCTTAAAGCCGTTTTTAATAATATGTACACGCAGACGGTCAATAAATATGTGAAAATAAATATGCTGTATAAAAAACGCGGCACTGCCCTGAGATAGCCGTAAATACTCCTGAAACCCAACGTCCACCATTCATGCCACTTGTTATATAAAAAAATTTCCCCTCTCATAAATAAGAGACATATCGATATAGGCGCGATATCCAGATTAGTAAGTACTATACGGCTGAACCCCGCCTTTCTCGCGCTATATATCTGCGCAGCCAGGCTGAATTTCCTTTCAGGATAGTTTACGGTAATTATCCGTTCCGCCGGGACAATAGCCGTAAAATAATGCTCCCTCCCGGGAAAGGTTATCACGCTTATGTCCGGATTTATGAAATTTGCCTTCGCCTTCTTTACAGCCGTGGTTATATAGCCTAATTCGCCGCGGCCGTCATCCGCGACCAGCACACGCGTCCTTGTATCTCCCTCGCGCAGGTTAGATAAAATTATAAAAGCCCTTCCAGCGGATTTTATGACATCCTTTAACCCGCGGTTGGTTTTCCTGTGGTTTTTATCGGCGCTTTGGGCCCTTAAGATTATATCCATGAGAGTCTTACGCCTTACGCGGTACCATTCAAACCACCTGTTAAATAGGAGCACCTGGCGTCTTCCGAAAAATACGCTTATAAAAACCAGGGAAATATCAAGGGACGATAAAATAATATAGGCATACCTGCGCCTCAATAACGAAAATAATTTTATCGCCAGCCTGTACCTGCCGTTATCCCCCGGTACAATTATATCGGCGCCGGGGAAGTTTTCCCTGAGAAAATCCTCCTTATCTTCAAATGCCAGGATAACAAGGTCTGCGTTCCTGAATTTTTCCTTCACTCCTTTTATGATAAGGGCGAAGTTGTTAGGTAATAAAGACTTGCCGTCAACCAGTAAAACCCGCTGGCGGATGCGTCCTTCCTCTGTTTTATTCAGGATAACAAAAATCTTGCCGATGGTCTTAAAAATTTTTTTCATTAAGCTTCCTCGAGGGCTTTCATATCGTCACACGGGCAAAAATCGGCCTCGCATGGCTTAGGACCGTCTAAGAATTCAAAATCCCGGTCGAACAGGTTCGCGAAAGGTTTTGCCTTTAAAGGCCCGCAGCGGGCTAATTTACCGTCCTCGAACAAAAGGGCTGATCTTTGCCCTGCGCCGCAGAGTTTTCCTTTAGGGCTCTCACTATTCAGGGTATATTTTAACCTGTTTTTATCTTCGCCTATATATATGGCCAGCATTTTTTTCTCGTCGTCTGTGTAAGCACCCGGATAGTTGAGCCCGTTAAATATACCGCAAAACGGCGTCACGGAAAAAACTATCCCCTTGCCCTCAAATTTATTTTTATAATAATCCACGAGCCTGAGCTGGGGAGGATAAGCTACGTATATAACGGTGTCGGCATATCCTTTTTCTTTCAGTACCGCGGCTTTTTTCAAAAAAACGTCTTCTTCGGCAAATGAAGGATGAAAACTGGAAATAATCTTAACGACTCCAGGGTTAATTTCTGAAATAAACCTTTTTATATCGAATGACAGATTTGTCGTGATCCTGATAGTGTGCCGCCGCGATATCTCTCCTATCAAATTTATAAAATTATCGTAAATAAACGGCTCTCCCCCCGTAATCTCTATATGCGCCGGGCCGTATTTATCATAAATATAATCCCAGCGTTCAACCCACTCACGGACAGAGACAGGCCTGGGCTTAAAACGGCGCGCGTTAAGGTCATTCTCAAACCAGCAATAGGGGCACCTGTAATTACATTTATAATGTATGTCCCAAACTATGCGCAAGATAATCAACTCCTCAATCGATCCCGCATGCCGCCCAGGATAACTCCCCTGAAGATATCTATATATGTCCCGATATCAAACAATGCGTTATTGGTAACAGCGCATGGCCATTGGCAATAACAATGCTTATGGCGTATATCCGCCCTCGCCTTACGGGCCCTTTCGCCGTAAAAAAGCCTGTTTATATCATATCCTTCTTCGCGTATATTACCGAGCGGACCAGCCAGAAGTTCGCACGGGAAAATATCGCCGGAATTCCCTATTACAAAGAATTTCCTGGCTGCGGAGCAGGCGCCTTTTTTGAGCTTGAATTCCTTTAGCGTTTTCTCACAGCAATATCTCATGAATATTTCATTCATTCTACCCCGAAAAACCGGATCTGTCCTGAAAAATCTTTCATTAGCCTTGCTGATCATACCGAAGTATTCTTCCAGTTTGATAAATCCTGGTTCATTGCTTGTGCAGGCCGGTTCCCTTAACAGGTTCAATGACTGGCGGTCATATTGGAAACTGCTTCCGAAATTATCCAGTATATCCTCTATGGAACCGGAATTTTCTTCGATAAGCATCGTATTGATTCCAACGGTCAAATTTTGAAATTTTAATTTCAAGCCTTTTAATTTATTCAGCGTGATGGATGCCTTTTGATAGCAGCCTTTTATCCCTTTTATTGAATCATGTTTTTCATTTATATCATCGAGCGCCACCAATACGGTCAATCTGATATCCGGACAATTGATAAGAAGCCTTTCGGTAACATCGCTGATATAATCGCAGCGCGTTCCATTGGTCACGATGGTAATAAATTTGGTAGAACAGTTTAAATAAAATTCACGGCATACCTCATAAATATCTTCCCTTAAAAAAGGCTCGCCTCCGGTAACCGTGAGAAACGGCAAAAAACCGGTCCTCTTTGTCAGGGCACTGACTTCCCCTAACTCCATGTCTCCGTCCCCTGCGCTGATTTGCCAGCTATTCTTGTTAAAACAGAACTTGCAATTCGCGTTGCATTTTTTTGTAACAAAATAGAACAGCCTTGACGGCCTTCCGGGATGTATTATGTTGATCATGAATTTAATATGCCAGGCGCCCGTTTTTAAAAAGTTTGAAAAAAGCTCGGCTATTCTCTTGATCTGGCCTAAAAAATAAGCCAGATTGACAAGAAATACCGCTATCGGGTAAAAAATCGTAAAAACCCCTGTTGATAATTGCCTGCGCGCCTCTATGGCGACCGGCGTATGGATAATCATATAGCACGCGGCGGTAAAATAAATTACCGGCAGAGGCAATATGCCGTACAGCGGTAACACAAAAAAAAGCGTTAAAGCCGATATATAACTGGCTAATTTATAAACCCTGTACGGTTCTTTCATTAATAATCCGCCGCATACGGCAGAAACGGCAATTCCGGTATACCCTGCCTTAACCGACTTTTTAAAAATATCCGCTGCCGAGCATATCTTGTCATGGGACACGGAGATCTCCGGGTCATAGAGTATTTTCCCGTATTTATTCAATTCACTGCACATTACCGTATCTTCTCCGCCCGCTATTTTCCTGAAGATCAGAAGTTCCTTTTTAGGCCTGTCTTTCATCAAAATAGATCTCCAAAAAGCGCAATTGCCGCCCTGGCAAAATATGATTTTCCCGCGTTTTTTATACAAAATATTCATAGGATCCCAAATTGATAAAAATATCCGGGACAGTATATCTTTATTTTTTGCCAAATCGTATCTGCCGCTTATGCCGATAACATCCACGGTCATGCCTTCATTTATCTTCCGCAGCCAGTCTTTACGCACCGCGCAATCTCCGTCTATAAAAGCCGCTATATCCCCCGCCGCCGCCTTTACCCCCCTGTCGCGGGCAGATCCCGCGCCCAGATTCTCCGGCAGCCTGATAATCCTGCACGGATAGCCCCCGGCTATGCCAGCCGACCTGTCGGAAGACCCGTCATCCACGACTATGACCTCATAATTGCCGTAATCAAGGCTGAATACGCTGTCAAGGCACGTTTTTAACGTAGCCTCATTATTATAAACAGGGATTATGACAGATATTTTTCTTTCCATTTTTATTCCGGCCTGGATCGTATAATCCTGCGCCAAAGCTTGAAAATTTTATTTACCTTATAGCTCCGGTAAACGGCGAAATTCCCGGATTCCTTTAATGCCTTTTGCCGGCAGAACAGCATTTCAAAAAAAGCCAGCATTTTCCTTGCCAGTTCAGGCGCTGTTTTTACCGCTAACGCGCTTTTTAACAAAAATAAAGGGCGCAAGTGGAATTTGACATACGCCATCCTGCAGAATTCATCCACCTCTTTCTGCGTCAATTTCGTCCATGGCCGCGGCAATGGCCTGGGCTCAATGGCGCCCATCATATAGTCCCGCCAGTAATCCATTTTGGCGGATACCATGAGATCCGCGTAAATAGCTGTGGCCGGCTTAGCGTTGAACCTTCCGAATTGCACATAATTAAGATTCAAAGAATTCGCGAAGCGCAATGTTTTCTTAATTGTTCCCCTTGTCTCGCCCGGGCTGCCTATCATAAAGAAACCGAGCGGCTCCATTCCTGTCTTTTTCGTTAACGTAACTGCCTCCCTGACCTGCTCCAATGTAATATCTTTATGTATAGTGTCCAGGATCTCCTGGACACCTGATTCTATGCCGTAATAAATCCTGTCACAGCCGGATTTTTTCATTTTCTCCAGCAATTCACTGTCTACGGAATCTACCCGCGTCCTGCATGCCCAATGGAGATCCATGCCTTTCTGGATGATCCCGTCGCAAATCTCCATCACTCTCTTACGGTCCACGGTAAATTCGTAATCGAAAAAATCGATCTCCCTTATCCCGTGCTTATAATAACATTCTTCTATCTCTCTTAGTACCAAGGCGGAAGAACGGGGAGAATAAGCCGTGCGCGCGACAGTACAGAAAATGCACCTGTGCGGGCACCCCATGCTCGTGATCATCGCGGTAAAATTCTTACGTTTGGTGGGAAAAGACGCGTAAATTTCATTGGGCAGTAGATGGCGCGCGGGATCAGGCAGTTCGTTAAAATCAAACTGGCCGCTGTCGGACGGCGGGACAAACCTGATCTTCCCGTTATCTTTGTATATCAAACCCGGTATGCCGGAAAATCTTTTCATGCCTTCGAATTCATCCAGGAATTTCGGCAGGCTTTCATGCACATGTTTTACGAAGCCAAAATCCACTTCTTCCGGCGCGGCACTTTCCATGGGATACAGCGTTACCCCATATCCTCCTACCATTACCGGTTTCCGGAGCGCGTTTTTTATGAATTTTATCCAGGCCAACGTTTCCTGGTACACATATGTATTGACCGTAAATCCCAGTATATCAGGATCGAATTCTTTTAAAATTTTCACAGTCTCTTCTTTTGTCAGGCCCAACGCGTGCGCGTCTATTATTATGACGTTATGCCCGTGTCTTTCCGCTATAGAAGCGACCCATGCCAGGCTCAGAGGCGGGAATAAGCCGAAGAATTTCTGCACGACCTTAAGGTTCTCTTCGTGCGGTACATATGAAAATGAATTAAAAACGAGCGCGATCTTCATCCCTGCCTTCTCGATATCACGAAATTTTCCAGCACCAGGTAATCCAATCCGGCCCTGCAAAAAGCCGATACCGCGTCCTGCGGGGTACAGACTATGGGTTCTTCATGCATATTAAAACTTGTGTTTATCAACATGTCATAACCTGTGTTAATTTTATAATATTTCAATATGTTGTATAAACGCGCGTTATTTTCCTCTCTTACAAATTGCGGGCGGGCTGTATTATCCACATGGACAATGCCCGGGTAAACCTTCTTCGCTTCTTCTTTGCAGCTAAAACTGATATTAAGGAATTCTGCCGTATAAGCCGCCTTACGCGTGTTTAAAAAATATTTGTCCCTGTCATTATATTGCAGTACCGGCGCGAAAGGCATGAATTCGGTACGTCCCAGTTTTTTATTGAGGCGCTCTTTTATAGCGCTGTCTACCGCCTCATAAAAAATAGACCTGTTGCCTAGCGCCCTCGGGCCGTATTCCATCCTGCCTGAAAAATGCGCGACTATTTTATGATCCGCGAGGAGCCTCGCGGTTTCAGCTTCGATATTGTCCACTTTTTCATAATTAAGGTGCCGCGAGCCGCGCAAAGCATCCAGCAGTTCATTTTCCCGGAAAGCCGGCCCCAGAAAAAGGTTCTCCATTCTTCGCGGGAACGGCTTAAAATATGATAAGACCGCTCCGTACGCGAGCCCGCCGTCTCCCATGTGCGGAAAAATGTAAATTTCCTCCACTTCATTTAGATCAGCTAATTTCTGGTTCAATTTAATATTCGCGAATATGCCTCCTGCCAGAGCGAGCTTGGATGATTTTCCCTTTTTAATCCAGTATTTTACAAATTTACAGACCTCTTCTTCAAGCACCCGCTGGGCGGACGCCGCTATATCTTCCCGGGAAAAATATCTCAACTTGCGGTAAACACCAGAATTCATGCCTTGCTTTAGGAAAAAAGCTGTTTTATTAAATCCGCCGCGCCTGAACCGCAACAGGCGCCTTAACAGGCCGTAAGCGCTGTCTGGATTTCCGTAAGCGGCGAGCGCCATTATCTTCCCTTCATGCAGTAACGGATAAAAACCCAGGTATTCGGTTATACGGGAATAAAACGTGGTTACAGCCGACAAGCCTGATTCATTATAAACGGCGTATCGAAGGCGGCTGCCTTTGCCGCCGCTTATGGTAACGGCTCGCGAATCACCCATGCCATCCATTGTGACAACCAGCGCGTCATGGAAACCGGATGTATAAAAAGCGGCGGCGGCATGGGCGTAATGGTGGTCAACAAACTTTATGGCGCATTTAAAACCCATGTTTTTAAATTTTTCCTTGTATAAGATATAAGACAGCGCCGTATCTATCCTTTCTAAAATCGGGATAAACCCAAGTAACGCGTTCCATAGATAGAATAAATTAACGCTATATGAAAATACCGACACGCGCGCACGGGTTTTAGCGTACCATTGATTCAGTAGCCGGATCAGAAATGGAGGGGTAATGCGCGTGCCTATAATGATCAAATTTACTTCCTTAGGAGAGATGCCCAGGCTTTTTAACCCGGAAAATATGGATCTCTCCGGGAACCGTCTGGTAATTTTCTCCCTATTCAACCTTTCTTCATTTACGGCAAAACATATTTTTCCGTTTTTAAAAATAACCGCGCCGGAATCATGATTATCGGTTATGCCTAATATGATCATTAATGAGGCCTTTCAAATACGTATAAAAAGATATTTTTATGCATTCTTCTTTTTGTAAACAGCTTCGCGTCCGCGAAAAACCCATCATATAGAGGCCTGTTGACCTGCTTTATATTTTCAATGATCGGCCCCTCGGCCGGCATACTCCACATCGCCTCTTCTCCCGCGCGCTGGTTGATGACCGTAAAAAACATGTAGTCATATCCCGCCAAATCCTTTTTCAGGGAGTTATCCGGGCCTTCAGGATAATACGCGCCGGCCAGGGAAGCAAACGCGCCCCAGGGCGGAGGTTCCGTATATAAATATACAGGCACCGCTCTCCAGGTAACGCGCGCATCCTGATAAAAAGCCTGTATGCCATATAATACGCCTGAGTCATCCGGCGCGCCCCAGAAAGAATAAACAGGGTATAGCCTTCCCGTCCTTATCCCGTCGTTTTCGCCGTACAAGGTTATGCCGCTGGTCAGGATTTTCAGTTCCTTGCCGCCGCTCTTGTTTTTTGAAACCATGTATCTGATTATATCGCTTATATCGGCCATATCGGCCCACAACCTTAAATGATTGTTCAAATCAGTGAAGGCGGTAGGATCTTTCCCAAATAAAATTGGATTTTCTCTTACCGGCTTGACCTGAAAATAAGATCCAGGCGTTGATAGTATATTGTTATTGAATACGAATAAAAATACAGACACGACGTAAACCCTGGGCGCCAGATTAAAAAAGCGCGGCCAGATATCCCATATCACATCCAGCAATAAAACAAAAAGGATCACCATTAAAACAAAAAGCATGATAAAGCAATTTATATTATTATCGCTGGTACCGTAGAAAAAAACATTGTAGATAAAAAATAACGATATAAATTTCATGCCGGGAGATATTTTAGCCCCTCTATCCCAAAGAAATTTACCTATCAAATGTAAAATAGCTGTTATAGCCGCGCTGTACGCGAAAAAAATCGCGGCCTTTTCTCCAAAAAAAACAGCTACAGTCGAATATATCTCCCGCGGGTGGATCGCTTTTATATTTTTAAGTAAAAATCCCAAAAAGCTGTATTGCGTCTCAGCGTTGTTATATTTGGCCTGGACCCACGGGATCAGAAAAGAAAAATTCCAGGCGAAGATAATAAGGAAGAAAATCAGCATTGCTGAATAATTGATCTTGTTTTTTCTTGTAAATAATAAATATATATAAAAGAAAGAAAAATAAAAAAACGCGCTCGGGTGGATCAAGACCCCGGCATATGTCAATAACGAAAAAATCAGGCAGTTGACCTTGTTTTCAAGGCGCGTGTCTTTAATAATGAAATAAGCGGCTAACGCGCATATGGCGGCCAAAGGAATGAATTCAAACTGGGTCCTGGAATTATTAATCACTATATTCAGGTTCAAAACCATCAAAGAAGCCAGTAATCCGAACAGCTCTTTTTTGGTCAAATGAAAGACTATAAAATAAACCGATAAGCCGAGGATCATAAGGAACCACGCCATGCTCATTTTATATACAAATAAGGTCTTGCCGAAAATATAGAAATTAACCGCGAGATTAAAGTTTGTGAAAGCGAAACTCAAATCGCCGTTAGTATTGTCCCTCAACACGATCTTTTTCGCGAGAGACAGAATATATGCCTCGGCGCCGTTATTATAATCTGAGACTACACTCGCGCATATCTGGCCGTCATGGTCAACCATAAAAACTTTATCGGTCACAGCGTAAATATACTGGTTCACAAGCGCGCAGGATATAATAAAACCGCATATTAGCCAGCTTAACCAGTTTTCTTTGAAATGTTTTATCATTATTATGCCCGCTGAAACAGATTGACGATGTAACTCTTTATATCCATGTGAAATTGAAAGATAAACTTTACAATATCGGTTATCCTTAAGTTTCTTACCAGGACGTAGAAATATCCATAAAACTGCAATATCTCCAGTTGTTTCCTCCGCAAATCTCGTAATTCCAATGCCTTTCCGATAATTTTATTATAATCTCTCCATTTTTTTGAAATGATCCTGTAACCGGCTTCCCCCCGCTCCGCCATCGAACAGATCTCTGTCCCCGGATAAGGTACCACAATCCCGAACACCGGATACTCAGGATTGATATTAGCCGCGAATTCAATTGTTTCCATGGCTGTTTTCCGGCTTTCGCCCGGAAGTCCGAGCAGGAAATAACCCTCCATTGGGATGCCCGCTTTCTTTAACCATGAGACGGCCCGCATGATCCGGCTTTTATTGTTCCCCTTCTTGATTGTCTTAAGTATGTCTTCATTGCCAGATTCTATGCCGATACCTATCCTTATACAACCCGCCGATCTCATAAGTTTAAGTAGCTCGTAATCCAGGTCGCTGACATGGGTTTGGCAAAACCATTTGACACCTTTTAGCTCTCTATCCGAACGCATACGGTTGAATAATTCGACCGACCTTGGCCTGTCGGAACAAAGATTCTCGTCCCAGAAATATATTACCCTGGCCTTGAATTCTCTCCGGAGGTATTTTATCTCCTCGATAACCGCCGGTAAAGGCCTGTATCTTATTTCCGACCCAAAAGGCCTTGAACAAAAAATACATTTATAACGGCAGCCGCGCGAAGTGAACACAGGATAATACCTTGCCTTTGGGAATACCGACCAATCCGGCTGAAAAAGTTTTTCCATATCCAACCGGCCTGCGGGCGGATTAACAATGACTTCGCCGCTGGTCCTGTACGCTATGCCGGCTGTCTCCGGCAAATTCTCAAAGCGGCCGCGGATCAGCCGTAATATGGTCTCCTCGCCTTCGCCATATACCGCGATATCGAAAACAGGGAATTCAATAAGCGTTTTCCTGGGAAGCGCGTTTACGTGCGGACCGCCTATTAGTATCTTTATACCCGGGAATTTATTTTTTATTATAGCCGCGGCAGAGGCAGTCCTTTCTATCTCATGCGTGAAAGCGGTCAGCCCCGCCACAGCCGGATTAAACGCCTGCAACTTTCCCAGTGTCCCCGTTAAATCAAGCCGTTCAAGCTTGGAATCGATGACCGCGCATTTGACATCGCGGCCCTTTAAATAGGAATATATAGCCCCCAGGGCCGGATCAGGATAATTGGGCCTGTCATATCTCCTTTCCTTTACGCTTTCAGGGGGTACATTCAAAAATACGACGGACATATCCTTACCTTCTTTTTAACGGACATTGTACTTCAATCTGTTCGCGAGCATCCATTTCACTACAAATAAAGCGGCCAGTCCTTTGAAAATCCGGTTATGTATGTTAAAATTTGATTTCCCATATTGTCTTTTTTTTGTTTTGATCGGTATCTCTTTTATGGTATACCCGGCATTATGTAAAAGAGAGAGGATATAAACATGGAACCCGGAATATAGTTTTAAACCGCGCAGGCATTCTCTTCTATAGCCCTGAAGCGAACAGCCGACATCCTTAAAATTCTCTCTCAATATAAAGTTCCTGATGTAATTGGCGATCTTTGAAGAGGCAAATTTAATAAATCCGTCCGTTTCCAGCCTGTTTGTCCTGTACCCGATAACCGCATGGCTGTCCCGGAGGCCGTCCAGTATCCTCAGTATATCCCTGGAGTCTATCTGCATATCCGAGTCTATAGTTATGATCTTTTCGCCTTTCGCCGCTGAAAAGCCGGCGGCCAGGGCCGACTCTTTGCCGTATCTTTTTTCAAAATTTATAACTATGACCCCGCTATCTGTTGATTTCAGCTGTTGCAAGATGCGCGGGCTCGCGTCAAAACTGCCGTCATTTATGAAGATCATTTCACAGCTCGCGCCCAGCTCTTTTATAAGCCGCGTAATGTTTTCATGGAGCGCGGCCACTGTATTTTCTTCGTTAAAAACAGGGATTATTATGGATATATCCATTTATTTAAGCCGGTAAGCCGTGAATCCGGGGCTTCCATCGCTTTTGTAAAATTGCTTGGCGATAATTATCTCTTTTTGCAATTTTTTAGCATATATTTTAAAATACTTGTTTATTCTTTGGGTGTTTGAATTCGCGTCGTTTTCCAATACGAACACTGCCTCATGGCCGGCATCTTTCATGGAAGAATATATGGATTGCTCGGGGAGATAACAGTTATGTCTCCTGAAAGCGGAGGCGGATAATTTTAGATCAGAAAGGAATTGAACGCCCTGGCAGAACGGTTCTTCCTGCAGTACCGCCTCCTTGACATTATTGTCCACCAGCCATTGTGTAACGGCGTATATGTTATTATTTATATTCAATTGCTCTTCTTTTCTTAGCTCGCCGGTCCTGGAAATACTGTTATTCAGATGCAGGCCTATAAGCAATATTGTAATGAACAAAGCAAACTTTTGGCCGAGCTTTCCGCTTTTATATATCTCCCATATGGCGACAGCTGTAAGGATCTGGATATAAGGAAACATGAGGATAAAATGGCCTGAATTTAACGTGCTTAACGTAAAATTGGAAATAATAAACATGAAAGCTGTTAAAGACAGGATAAATACTATCTTCCGCGTTGGAAAATCTGGTTTTCTCCACGCAAAAAGTCTATAAAAAATAAATGTGGCGCAAACCCAAAAAATATAAACAGGCCCGCTATGCCCCTGCCAGCCATCGTAAAGCCGTCCCGCCAAAACCTCGCTCAAATGTTCCCCGCGCCTGAGCAGGTTTGCCAGAAGATCCAGGTTGTTCACATTTTCCTCTTTTGCCACAAGCAGGTTTGGCAACACAAAATCATGCATAAAATTTATCCTTGAATAATGATACAGGACGGGCAGTGCGCCTATAAACAGGCAAGTAAGCCCTATGGAACATATTTTTATATTGAGGTGCCTGCGGTACAATAATAATCCTGTTAAAAAAAGCGCTATTATGAACCATATGAAGTAACCCCTTGTATTGACCCCCAACCCGAGTATCAGCATGGCCAGGTAAAAATACAGGTTATTTTTACTCCGGGAAAATTTTAAAAATAATAAAAGCGGGGTCAATGAAAAGATCAGGGTACTGAACCCGCACATCCCTCCCATTTTAATAATGGATATAAAGAAACCGTTAATAGCCAGAAGCACGGCCGCCAACGCGCCTACCCATGGATTAAAAAATCTGCTTGTGAATAAATAGGTAAAGATCACGGACAGCGCTCCGAATATCAGGGGTCCTGTCCTTAAGGCCTCGGGTGTCACCCCGCCGAAAAATAAAAAAGGCGCCAGTATATAGCATTCCAGTGCCCCATGCCTTGGTACTGTAGACAACGGCAGGTTTCTTCCGAAAAGGGAAACACCCATTCCGTCCGGCATGTTCTTTACCAGGAGTAAAGCGGTGTAGCCGGTAAACGCCTCGTCTCCCTGAATTATCGGCGCCCTTAATGAAGGGCTTGATTCAAAAAAAATAAATAACGCTGCCGCCGCTATAACAACACTAATTAATAAAATTTTTTTCATAGAGATGGTCGAAAATCGCTTTAGCCGCTATCTCATGCCCTTCCCTGGAGGGATGGATAAAATCATCCTTAAAAAACCGCAATTTTTCCAAAGATTCCCTATCTCTGGGGAAGAAATCATGCAGATCTATAAAATCTATCTTCAGCGCTTCTAATACCAGTATAATGTTCTTGTATTCTTCCGGATTATATTCCTTAACCGGCTTAAGATACGGGAAAATCACCACAGTAAGCCCGATATTGCGGCTGCCGCATAATTCCTTGATCTCTTTCAGGCATGTCCTTCCTGTCCTGACGCGTTCGTCGATAAATTTTCCCGGATCCTGATTTATCAAAAAATTATCCAGGGTTATATACAGGAACCTGTAAAGATAAGAAGACCTGAATAAAAAGCTGTTTATCGGCAACGCCCTTTGCAGGCCATAACCGGAATAATAATATCCCGTAAACCCTTTCTTGTCTTTATAGGTTATAAGTGTACCCCTGACATTGAAATCATTTAAGCATAATCCTATCAAAACCATATCCGGCTTATATCTTAATCCTTTGAATTTCAGATAATTCGCGTACTGGTTGACTTCGTAGCCGCAAACTCCCGCGTTCCACAGCTCGAATTTATGCGAGGCCTTTGGATCGTTATTAAGCTTGTCCTCAAGACTCCTCACATACCAGTCGAATTCCGTGATCGAATCGCCGAGCACGAGAATCCTAAAGATATTTTTCTCTTTTTTGGACCTGTATTCTTTGCCCGTCATACCGTAAGAATTTACTTCGGGAGACGAATTCGGGATTTTCTCATAACCCACTATCGAAGACGGCCGGAACCTCGGGCGCCAGTCGGCCCGGTTCAGGGTATTTATATTCGGGTTATCACTTTTAAACTGCGACAATTCAAAAGCGTGTCTGAAATTATTTTTCTTTGGGATAAGGCGGAAACCTGCCTCCGCCAGAAATAGAAAGAATACGCAGGACACGGCGAGTATAACCGCGATTCTCAGTTTATTGATCAGACACGTTCTTATGCACATTTGAATATGAAGACCGCCTTACTCCTATGGAGACCAGGAACTCGTTAAAAATTCTTATACGTTTTTGGCGCATATCGTGATTATTATAGCCGTCCACAGAACGCCAATTCTCGCCGTTTTCAGGATCTATTACGGCCCCAAATTTATCCGGGTTGTTCTGCATGAAACTATTACATCCGATACAACACTCGCTCGGGGAATGAATCCAGGAAATAAAATCTCTGTTCCTTTGTATGAACTTCAGGGTATCTTCGAAATCCTTCTCTGTTTCCCCGGGAAATCCTATGATGATCGCCAGTATTGTTTCTATGCCCGCGCCGTAAGTATCCCTTATGACCCTTTCCGCCGTATCTATCCTGAAACCTTTTCCTATACTGTCGATGATTTTCTGGGAGCCGCTTTCCAGTCCGTACCCCATGCAGTTGCACCCCGCCTTTGCCATCTTCTTGAGCAGGCCCCCGGTCATTTCTTCCCTTATAAGAGCCATTCCTCCCCAGTTGATTTTAAAGCCGTTCGCGATAATAAGGTCGCAAAGTTCCGATATAACGACAGTATCAAGGTTGATCGCCGTATCATCTACGTCGAATTTGGCCAGACCCGGGAAGCGGCCCGTATGGTAAATCATTTCTTCAAATATATTCCCGGCGCTCCTTGACCGGAAAGTTTTCCATGTGACCGATGTGTTGCAAAAAACGCAGCGCCGCAGGCATCCCCTGTAAAAAACCATAGGAAGCGTATTTTTGTTGATGTAATTATCAAAATTGAAATCTGAATAATCCGGAAAAGGCAGGCTGTCCAGGTCCCTCATTTCCTTCCTTTGTCCGCCGTCCACAATATCGTTGTTTATTTTTATCTTTGAACCCGCGCAAGCGCGTAATCCGTCCCCAGACTCATATCCCGACGCCAGTTCCGCCAGCGTCTCCTCCCCCTCGCCCATGATAATTGCGTCGATCGCGTTGTGGCCGATAAGTTCTTCCGGAGAAAAACTGCATTCCGGCCCGCCAAGGACTATGACGCGCCGCGGGTCCTTTCGCTTGATTTTCCCGGCGAGCGCCAAGCTGAAATTTTTTGTCGAAACCCAGGCGGAAAAGCCTATTATTCCAGGGTCATTGCCCAATATCCTGTCGGCGAGAGAATCCGCAAGTTCCTCTTTCTCAGCGGCCACCCGTTCAATAAATCCCGCATCCAGCCATCTTATCTCGTTATCCTGTTCAGGCCAGGGTAATTCCGCGTTAAGGTCGATTACGGAAACTTCGTGTCCCTTTTTCCTTAAATAAGCGCTCAGGTAAGCCAGCCCTATTAAAGGCGCTCTTTTAAAAATCGCAGGCGCTAAAACTAAATTGATCCTCATGCCTGCCTCTCAATAAGGTTATACGACTCATAGGGGCAGCAATCAGCCGCGCATACCGCCGGTCCTTCGGATAAGGCAAAGCTGCCGTCATGGATATTTCCCAGGGATATCTCTCCCTGACTGCATGAAAAAACCTTTCCCGTCGGTTTAATGATGGCGTAGCGGTGCCCGGCATTGCAAAGCTTGCCCCTGGGAGATTTATTCTGCGCCAGGTATTCAAAATCATCTTTATGCATATCCGTTATTTCGCTTATCCTGCTTTTTTCCTCGGTGGTGCTAATGACTTCTATCTTACCTTCCTCGTTGTTCGCACGCAACGGTACGACGGAAAAATTCAGGCCTGCCCCGTTTATCCTGGCCTTATAGTATTCCACTTTTTCCATCTGCATGTTGTAAGCCACGAAAAATACCATTTTATTCCTTATCCAATCCTTCAACCTTACGGCCTTATCCAAAAAACTGTCGAAATCAGCGAATAAACTGTGAAAAGTCGGAGTTACCTGGAACCTGGCTGGGTCGATATCCCTGTCCAGTATTTCTTCCGCTTTCCAGGAAAAATTTGTGCATACGGTGATCGTATGCATGGCCGAGATCTTTTGCGCTATATCAAAAAAACCCGGGTAGGTGCTGGGCTCAGCCCCGGAAAGATACATATTGCAGGGGCCGTATCGTTCATGGACTTTATTCCATATCCCCGTCCATTCCTCGGTACCGAGCTTCAGGTCGGAGGATGAAGCGTCATTCCACCTGCCGCAGTACGGACAGCGGTAATTACAGGTATAACAGATCTCCCAGGAGAATTCCACGGGCCTATTGTCTTTCATGATTTTGTTTTCCGGCAGAAGCGTCTTTTTCCAGTAAAAATGCCCATTCGTTGCATTTACAGCTGTCTGCCGCGCATGGCAGGGGCTTATCGAATAACGCGAAATTGTCGTCAAAAAAATTCCCTACAGCTTCGTCTAATCCGGACCCTCCGCATCTCACGACCTTGCCATCGGGATGGATGCCTCCGTAATACCTCCCGGCGTTGCACAGTTTCCCTTTAAAATCTTTCTTCGGCGTAACCTGGTATTCCTCATTACAACGCCTTGCCAGGACGCCTTCGATGGCGGCCTTTTCTTCATCTTTATAACCGGCCGGGTATTCGGTATCGTTATACCTTCCCCAAAATGTCGTAACCAGGAAATTGATACCGCTCGCGGTAAACTTTTCTCTGTAAAAATTTATAAATTTTATCTGCGGCGGGTAAGCCAGATAGTAGACGCTTTCGGAAAACCCTTTTTGTTTCAAGAGCAGCGCCTTGATGAGAAAACTGTCAAAATCCGCGGAATACGGATGGAAGGTAGGCATTACCTTGACCCTGCCGGGATCTATCCTGCAGGAAAAATCCCCGATATCCACCGACAGATTTGTGGTAATGCCCAGCGTATGCATCTTGGAAAGCTCGGATATCAATTCATTAAAACCCGGATATATAAAAGGCTCTCCGCCCAAAACCTCTATGTGGGCAGGCCCGTATTTACGATATATATTTGTCCAGTATCCCACTAACTCCTTAATAGCCGGATATTTGTTAAACTTCGATAGATCCTGCCATCTCCCATGCCACCAGCAGTAAGGACAGCGGTAATTACATTTATAATGTATGTCCCAGGAAAAAGAAACCCGGCTTTTATCCTGTAACGCCAATTTGCCCTCCTTCCGGCTCAAGACATACATATTCGTTACAGGGACAGGTGTCCGACTCGCATGCCGAAGGCCTGTCAAACAGCTTGAAATCTTCGTTTAATATATTACCTATATATTTATCCGCCAGGGGCCCGCACCTGACAACACTACCGTCGCCCTGGATACTTGCATATTTATAACCGGCGTTACATAGCCTGCCCCTGGGGCTTTTAGAGTTTAAGTGGTACGACAGCCTGTCGACATCTCCCAAATAAGGACGCATCATTTCTTTGTCTTCCGCCGAATACGACTCCGGATATTTTCTGCCTTCATGCTCTCCCCAGAAAGCCGCCAGGGCAAAATTTATGCCCGCCTCCTTAAAGGCCCTGCTTAACCTGTTTATGTGCGGCATCTGCGGCGGATAAGCGAGAAAACATATGCCTGATTTAAATCCGGCGTCATTCAACATACGGGCTCTTCTTATTACCGTATCCAGGTCAATAAAAAACATGTGGTAGTTCAGGTCAAGATTCACTCTCTGGGGGTCTATTTCTTTTATAAAACGTTCTATATCGCCGGAAAGATTTGTAGTTATTTTGATCAGGTGGATGGAAGAAAGTTTTTTGATAAGTTCTATAAACTTCGGATAAATAGAAGGCTCGCCTCCCACTATCTCGATCTTGACTTCCCCATATTTATCGTAAATCCTCTTCCAATGCACCATCCATTCGTCCGGAGTGAGATAAACATTGCGCTTACTCATACTCGCCCATTCTTTATAAAACCAGCAGTATGGGCATCTGAAATTGCACTTATAATGTATATCCCAGCTGAATTTTATTTTTTGTCCGTTCATATCAAAAATTATCCCCCCATAATAGATTAATATCCCCGTTTTTAGCGTTCCCCCTGTGTATAACATGTGATTTAAAGTCATTGACACATGCCGGGTTTGCCCTGAGACAGTGCTTAAAGCAGGAACTGGTGCCGTCAATGAGCGATTTCCTGAGTTTCTGGTAATATGGCCCATTCCATATATCCATAAAACTTTTGTTATCCGAAAGTATCTCATCGCAATCTTCATAGGCGTCGCAGGGAAGGGCGTGCCCCTGCGAATCAAACATTATCTGGCTGAACGGCTCCCTGCAAACGCCGGGCTTTGGATAACTAGCCAGGCCAAACCTCGGAGGCAGATCTATTTTCACATTCAGTTTGCGGGCCGCGGTTTCAGCTTCGTCGAGCATCTTATTGGTCATGCCCTGCTTAAAGAAACATGAAAGATATTTCTGGGCGGGTATATAAATAAAATTATAATAACATACCACCTTGTCCACCTTGAGGTCCGCTGCCATGCGCACAAAATCGGGCAGATTATCGATATTGAGCGTAGTCGCCACAAAAATCAGGTTGACCTGCGGCTTATCGTTATTTTTACGTTTGTTGACCAGCTGCCTTACGGAATCCACGATCGTGTCAAAATTATCCATCCTGGTCATAACTTTATGCAAAGCCGCGTTACTCGCGTGCATTGAGACGTGCACGGTGTACCTGCTTTTGCCGTTGATAAGCTTTTCCCTGGCCCATGGGACAAGCGAAGAACCGTTTGTGGAAAAGAATTTTTGGACATGCGGAAATTCGCTGTCAAAAAATTCCAGTATTTTCTCAGAACCGGGAAGCTGTAGGTATTCTCCCGACCCTGTCAGGATGAGCGTCTCGCAGCGGCTGATCGCCGGGTACAGGGTTTTCTTGAACCCTTTCCTGTGCGTCTCGAGATCGAAAAATTCATATGAAGGGCCGCGCGAACAAAATACACAGCTCGAATTGCAAGGCCCCGCCGCCTGTATAAAAATGGCCTTTGGCGTGGAACTTAAATCCGTCTTCCGGGAGTTGTATTCGTTATCGTTGTTCCCGGAATTGGAGCGCTGCCCCTGTTCAGGACTTTCCGCTGGCTCAGGATTTCTCTGTCTTTCCAAGGTTTTTACTTCTATTCTATTGTCTTTTTCTTCTTTTTCCCCGAACAGCTCCCCTTCGTCGCAGGGGCAATATTCAGCGTCGCATGCCGCGGGGCTGTCCAGCAATTTAAAATCGTTCAGGAAATCTCCCAGAAGCATCTTTTCCCCTATCTGGCCGCACCTGGCTACTTTGCCGTCCGGAAAAATAAGGGCGGAATTATAACCCGCGGCGCAGCGCGAATCTTTTTTCCTTACTTTTTTCATCCAGGATTCGTCCACCCCCAGGAATTCTTTCTCTTTATCGCTATAGGCAAAAGGGTACTCCCTGTCCTGATATTTACCCCAGAAAGGTATGACCTTGGGTTTTTCGCCTATGGAATCGAACCGCTCAAGGATAAAATCAAGCTGTTCAAGCAAAGGCGGGTAAGCTACGAAATTTATGCACCCGAGGAATTTACGTTCTTTCAGGAATTTCACTTTCTTTAAGAAAGATTCCATATTTTCAAAATTCAACTGCAGGCTTGCGGATACCGATACCTTTGCCGGGTCTATTTTATCCGCGAAAGTTTTCAGGTCTCCCGAGGTATTGGTCGATATATTTATAGGATAATGTACCGCGGAAAGTTTTCCTATAAGCTCTATAAAATCCGGATAGATAAATGGTTCGCCGCCTGTAATAAGTATATACGAGCGCCCATACCTGTCATATATCCTATTCCAGTACTCCATCCATTCATCAGGGGATAAATAAACGTTTCTTTTCTGGTATTCCAGCCACTTTCCCTCAAAAAAACAATAAGGACACCGGTAATTACAACTGTAATGTATATTCCATGTAAACCGCTTTTCAGGGTTCCTGTTATCGGGCATGTTAAAAAACCTCTCTTTCATCCGTATAATACGCCTTGTGGGCGTTAAAATTATCCACCGCCCGGATATTCGCGCGTACGCAGCGATTGAAATAAGGGCAATTTTTCTCGATGAAATTTTTTCTTATTGTCTTATAGGCGCCATTGTTCCACACCTCAAAAAAATCCTTGGCGTCCAGGGCATCTATGTATCTATTTGACTTAGGACATACTATGACCCTGCCCAGAGTATCCAGCACTATGCCGCTCCATGGCGCGCGGCATAATCCCGGTTCCGCGCCTGTGCCGTTATCTCCAAAATAAGGCAGATTATCTATTTTTAAGTCCAACTTTTTAGCTGATTCCAAGGCCTGGTTACGCGCCTTATTCGCCGCAGACTGCCTGAAATAACATGAAAGATAAGTCTGTTTCTCTTCATAAACCTGGGAATAGCGGCAGATAAATTTATTGATGCCTGCCATGTCAGCCGCGAGCCGCGCTACGTCTGGCATTTCTTCGATGTTTAAAGCCGTGGCGGTAAATAATATATTTACTTTAAGTTTTTCCGGATCAGGGTTTGATTTTAAAAGATATTCCAGGTTCCGCAGGATGTCCGCCATGTTATCGTATCTTGTCATGACATTATAGCGCTCACGGCTGAAAGCGGGTAATTCGATATTGGCCACAAACCTGCTTTTAAGTGAAGCCAGCTTCTCGCATAAAGCCGGGGAAAACGCGGCCCCTTTGGTGGAGAAAATCTTGGTCTGGCCGGGTAGGTTTTTATCGAAATACTCAAGGATGCCGTCTATACCTTCAAGCATAAGGAAATCCCCGTCACCGAAAAATAAGACCTCTTCCGCCATCGACATGACAGGCATAAGCCTGCGTTCGAAGCGGGAACAGAATGTTTTCAGGGAAAAAATATCACAATCCCTGTTCCGCTTGTCGAATATAAAATCGTACAGTGAATTCCCGTTGGCTTCTATAAAGAACTGTTTCGGCGCGGAGTCCAGGATAATTTTCCCGGAGTTAAACTCGATGTCGTTAAGGCCGGAGTTTTCGCTTACGCTCAATGTGCGGCGGCCGCTGTTATCCTGGACATCACATTGGCGCGCCGTCTGTTCCTTTTTCTGTTTTTTTATCAAAGAAACTGCTTTTTTAAGTTCCTCGGATAAACCGTCGTCAAAACAGAACAAAGGATCGCCCTCTTTCGATTTCGTAAGGTAAAATTCCAGCCTGTCCCTGACATGGCCGTTGAGACTGTTTAACTCAAAATACTTTAAGAGGCATCCAAGGGAACTCCTCATGTCCTTCTTATGTTCATAATAGAGATACAGGTTAAAGTACTCATCCATGTCCACCGAAGTCTGCACCCCGCACCCTACGTCTATTTTAAGGGATGAAGCCAGCTGTGAGAACTCGCGGCACCGCCGCATACGCTCGGGATACGTGTTTTTCCCGTCCGCGCTTTCCCAGAATAAATGATTAGGCGGATTCGGCTTTATACCGAACTCTTCCTGATGGTCCGCCAGGTAGCTGAATTCCTCTATGGCGCAATATGTGCGGCTGGGATATGCCCTGTCAAGAAAACCATAATTCCTCCTTATAAAATCCAGCGTCTCCCTGAAATCTCCTTCTGTTTCCCCCGGGAACCCGAACATGAAATTAGCTGTTACGCGGATGCCCGCGTTATGCATATCTTTTATGACCCTGTCCGCGTCCTGCACGCGGTAATGTTTTGTCATCAAATCCAGCACCTTTTGCGAACCTGATTCAATGCCGAAAATAATATGTTCGCATCCTGAGGCCTTCATTTTATCAATCACTTCTTTTGTCATTTCCGGCCTTATGATCATATTGGCCGACCATTTAATATCAAGCGGGTCTTTTATCATCAAATCGCAGAATTCAACAAGATACTTCATGTTACCGTTAAGCATCAGGTCTATAAAATCGACATGGCCCAGCCTGGGATTTGTCCTGCCTTCACGTTTTTTATGGTATTTTATTTCATCAAATATCCTCTTGCCGCTCATTGCCCTGTATTTGGGCCAGAATGCCCTTGAACTGCAGAAAGCGCATTTTTGCACGCACCCGCGGCTCGCCATAAAGACAATATGGCGCGAATCGTCGTATCTTGATAAAGGCAGGTCCGTAAAATCCATGAACGGCAAAGAATCCAGGTCTTTTATGTATTCCCTCGCGCCTGTACGGGCAATCCCTGCTTTTGTCTTGTAAGCTATCCCGGCGCACCCTGACAGATCCTGCCCCTTTTTTATAAAGCCCGCTAATTCCGTAAAAGCTGCCTCGCCCTCTCCCTGTATCACTATATCCACGTCATCGCTTCGCAGGATCTCTTCAACGAATTTTTTCTCGAAAAAAAGAGGTCCTCCGAACACGATAAATATATCTTTTTTGATATTTTTGATCATTCCCGCTATCTTTAAACTGGCGATCCGGGAAGCGGCGCTTACGGAAAAACCTACGATACTTGGCCTGCCGGAAATGATCTCATCCACGCATTTCCTTATTATATCGTTGTTATCTTTTAATATCCTGTCCACGGCTTCTTCTTTGTACCACATAAAACACTGTTCCCATGCCCAGGAATCCCTGTAATCCGATGTCCTGCCGAGATAAAGCCTTATATTCAAATCAAAACACGATACGGCGTATCCTGCCTTCTTAAGGCACCCTGACAGCTGGGCAAGGGCCATAGGCGGATCATACGTCCCCCATACCGGACATTGCACAAGTGATATTCTCATATTATTTCACCGAGTAAACAATAAACACGGGTTTCCCATCTCTTTGGTAAAAGATATTTTCTTTATCTATATTTTTGCCGCGCCTTGAGCACATCCTGGTAAAGATATCATATACGTCCCTGCGGTTGGAAAATTCGCGGGAATGAAATATATACATCCCCGGCTTTTCAAGCGATACTGCCAGTTCATCCGCGAACCCCTTCCTGTCAAATCCGCCCTGGATATAGTTAAATGTCCTGGGCCTGATATCCCCTCCCGAGAGGAATATCAGGTTGTGGTAGATACCCCAATCCATGATTACCGGCCGGGCTATATCTTTGTCCTTCAGGTATCTCGATACGGTATAAATAGCGTCCGAATTGTTCCCGGTGCCTCCTGTCCTGTTAAAATATAAATACCCGTTATCAAGAGTAACGGCGCATTCTTTAAAAATAAATATCGAGAATACAGCGTACGCGGCGTAAAGTATCGCCTTTTTTGCTTTAAATCTTACAAATATATCAATGAACGCTACAGCCGTAATAATCTTGACAATAGGATGAAGCATGAATAAATGCGGCCCTCCTAAACTGGAAAGCGTTAAAGGAGAAAACAGCATTATCAGCGTAAATAGCGACAGGACAAATAATACTCTTTTAACCGGATAAAGACTCTTTTTAAAAAATACGATGCACCATAAATAGATAAAAGAGAATAAGAACAATCCTCGCGAAATAGGGTTCACGGCGATATCTTTCATGGGTGTGCGGTTATACCAGCCGCCCTGTTCTATCAAAGATCTTTTTCCGTCAAGCCACATGCCCAGATGGCCCAAACGGGATAAGAGATTGCTGAAATAGGCGCTGTTATCTATTTTCATGTCGCTTGTCGCAAAAAAGTGTTCTGCGATATACCTTATAGTCCCGAAATCAGACATAAAGTTATAAAAAATGAATAAAAATATGCCCGCGCAGAAAATGATCCCCCCGAGCATGATATGCCTCAGGATATGCTTTTTCATTTTCTTCCATATGCCCTTGTAAAAAATTGAAAGTAGAAAAATTGCCGCGGCAAACCACGAAAACCACGCGCGTATAGATATCCCCAGCCCCAGCATAAGGATCCCTGAATACAGATATTTTTCGCCTTTTCCGGAATACCATCTCCATAATAAAAGCAAAGACCCCATCGCGGCGAGATGAAGAATGGAAGCGCTGTCCATGCCCATCTTTGTCTCAAGTAAAAAAATATGATTTATTACAAGCAGGAGTACCGCCAGTAAACCGGCCTTCCGGTCAAAAAAATCTTTCATAAAAAGATAGGTCAATATCAACATTCCCGCCCCCATGATAACGGGAACTAATCTTAAAATGAACGCGCTCATTCCAAAAAGCCGGAAAAACGGCAAAAGTATATAGCTTTCGAGCGCCGCATGATAAGGTGAACCCAGCATCAAAGGAAAATGTATATCAAATAACCTGACTGAAGGCATAAGCACAGGATCCAGTTTTTTAATGATCTGGACGGATCCGCAGGCCGGCAGGGCCTCGTCGTCATACAAACCCGGCAGCGTTATATTCAATAACTCCAGGACTAAATATAAAGAAAGCAAACCGATTATTATTAATTTTGAATTTCTCATTGGGTGTCCCTGAAACTAATGGGTCTGATATTCGCGCTACTTATGATTTCTTTCATTTCCAGGGAAATCAACGCCTTCAATTCCCCCTCCCAATCGTATTTCCAACGGCCATAAGGCCCGGCCTCCTTATCATATTCTCCCGGATGACATACAAACTCCGCTATCCCGCTTTTGAAACCTCTTAACACTCTCCTGGCCGAAGGGATGGACAGATGCCCGCTGTTTAAAAATCCAAAATAGCGGTCTGTCTTAATAAAACTGGAAAAGTCCGGATCGCGCCCTGCCATAAAGCATAACACATTTAAAAACCAAAATCCCGGAAACCTTCCCCATGCCGCCAGGCCGTCCATTCTTTCTTTAGGGTACCTGATGGTCTTTATATTGTATTTTTTCGCCAGTTTTATCGTAATAGCCAGTATACCGGGCAGCATATGTATATAACCGTGGCTGTCCATATGTGTCAGAGACAAGCCGCTTTTAAGGACCTTGCTTATTTGCGCCTCTAATTCTTTCTCTATATCGTCTGATTTTATCCTTCCCAGGATATAATGAAAAATAAAATCCCTGTGCGATTTTAAAAAATACCCGTCTTTACGGACCAGGCTTGGGATATCCTCCTTTTCGAGTACCGGTTTTTCTTCGGTCAAACAAAGATGTATCCCTATGTCCAGGCGAGGATTTCCTTTTGCCAGCGATATAGCTTCGCTAAAATGTCTACCAACCGGCAATAACGAAGCGCTTGTCACTACGCCTTTCCTGAAAGCCTCGATAATGCCCCTATTGATCCCCTTGGTAAGCCCGAAATCATCCGCGTTTATTATCAAGTATCTTGATTTGTTCTCATCACTTTGCAGCGTGTAACTCAATAAACCTGCGGCGCTCGACAACAGCCGCTTAAACGCGTTCATCGAATTTATCCGCCGCAAATAAGAAAAAATTATTGCGGGCCTTAGATAAAAATCTCTTAGCGCTTTTTTTCTCGTAGAAACCAGATCATCATACGTTACACCAAAAGGCCTGAAAACAGGCTCAAAACAGCTCATTTTCTCTGTATCGCCATCCAAAACGCCATAAGACCCTATATCCTTCCATATCCTTGAGCCATAATACGGGGTAAAAAAGGATATGGAAATATCATCTATGGCAAGACTTTTTATGAAACCAGCGGTATCGCGCAGGGATCTTTTATCCTCGCAAGGATTACCCCACATGAAAAAACACTTTATTTTCAAACCCGCTTTCTTAGTGAAAGCTATTGTATTCTTTATCTGGTTTGCGCTGATGTTTTTTTCATAGAGATCCAATATCCTCTGGCAGCCGCTCTCGATCCCGTACGACACCTGCCAGCATCCGCAGGACCTGGCTGCCCTCAAAGATCCTTCGTCAACGCTGTCTATCCTGGCTAACGCGCTCCATCTGATATTAAGCCGTCTTTTTTTGAGCAGGCCGGAAAAATCCTCCAATCTTTTCCTGGAAACCATAAAATTATCGTCTTCAAACATTATATCCGTTATGCCGTAATTCCTTTTTAAGCCGGCTATCATCTCGGTTATATAGCCCGCGCTATGCATGGTTATCTGGTCCCCGAATACTGTTTTATCGCAAAACAGGCACCTGCCGAAACATCCCCGCGAAGATACAAGCGAAAACCCGCGGCCGCCGGACAGGCTTTGGCTAGGCAGCCTGTAAAATTTTTTTATCTCCGGTAATAGATCGAACGCTGGATAAGGCAGGCTATCCAGATCCTTTATCCTGTTACGGGCAGGAGAAACGCGTATATCCCCGTCATGCCTGGAAACAACGCCTCTAACCATGCCTAAATCTGATCCGCTGTCAAGGGCCCTGATAAGTTCTACTATAGTGTCCTCGCCCTCGCCTATGACGCCGGCATCCAGAAAATCACAGTTTTTCAGTGTATCTTCAGGTAATGAACTCACGTGGCATCCGCCTATTATTACCTTTGTTCCATGGCCCGCTTTTTTTATTTCCCGGGCTAATTCATAAGAACTTTTTATTGCCATCGTAGCGGCTGTTATCCCGATATAAGCCGGACGATGCGCCATGACCGCTTTTATTGTTCCTTTCATATCAAGGCCTGCCGCCTGAGCGTCAATAATAGCGGTATCGAATCCTTTTTGCCGGACAGCCCCGGCAAGGTAGCATAATCCCAGAGGCGGTTCACTGCCTCCTGCCTGCCATAAAAGCCCGTACCGCCTTGCCATGGCGAGCGGCGGGTTTACAAAAACTATTTTTTTGCTACTTGTGGCATACATAAAGTATATGCGGATAAAGATATCCTTTTCCTATGTCAAAAGCCCGGGCAAAAAATTTACTTTCATCCAGGAGGCGCAAATAAGTCCTCCTGCTTGTAAAATAAAGCCCTTTTGCGAAGGTTAAACCTAAAATCCTCACAGCTAAGCATTCCTGTAAAAAAGTAAAGAAATACTTAAAACTTAATTTTTTATCTATATCTTTGATAATAAGCACCCCATCCGGTTCTAAGGAATCGTACACCTTCTTAAGCAGTTTCTTTTTACCAAAAGCATCTAAATATGACAAAACATCTATTATAGTTACGCACCTTGCCCTGGGTAAAACTATATCCGAATTTATATCTTTTATTTCTATTTTGATATTTTTTCCTGCCGCGCTTTCTTTGGCTATGCCGGCCTTCTTCTTATCAGCGTCGAAACCCACGAGCCTGCCTTTGTGGTCCAGCGCCAATAAATTCAATAAAAGCGCTGTCCCGCACCCAATGTCTAATATATCGCCTTCCCTGGGAATAAACTTCTCTATCCTGTCGAAAGGGCAGGTATTGAACCGTCCAAAATTATACACTCTTGCCCATAAAGGCATGCGCCCGTACGCTTTTTTAATTCTCGAATATGCCGCCCTTTTCCTGGAGAATAGCGCTATTTCCGGATAGAACCTTATCATTTCATATAAAATTTTGCAAATGACGGAAGGCGTCGATAACCTGGATATGCCGTGGGTCCTTAGTTTATATTCCGTGTTTACCTCTTTTATGGACAGCCCAAGCTTCCTGGCTTTCGCCAGGAATTCGGCGCTTATAAACGACCCTTCCGATTTCAACTGCATTTCGCTTAAAATTTTCCTTTTGAATATCTTTAAAGCGAAATTAATGTCTTTGACTTTAACACGGAAAATGAAATTTATTAAATTATTATAAACTTTTGAATAAACCACCCTTAAACAGGACTCCCTGTTTCCTATCCGCGCGCCTGTTACGATATCGTACGCGTCAGCCAGGCGCAGGATGTCTTTCAATTGCGCCAGGTCAAAAGGCAAGTCCATATCCGTATATACGATTATTTCTTTTCCGGCGCTTGAAAAACCTGTTTTCAACGCCGCTCCCAATTTTCTATTTTTACTGTGATGTACAACTTTTATCTTCTTGTTTGCCTTTGCCAGACCCTCGGCAAACTGTCCAGAGCCGTCTGTGGAAGCGTCGTCCACAATGATGATCTCATAATCGTTGGTCAATGCCGCCAGGACCTGCTCCGCCGCGCCTACAGCCCGCGGCAGGCATTCCTTCTCGTTATACATCGGGAAAACCAGGGATATGGATTTATTAAGCATAACGTTCACCGATCTTTGATAAGTTCATTATAGACATTTTCCGCCATTATCTTGTAGCCTTCAGCGTTACAATGCCCGTCCTTGGAAAAATAATACCGGCGGTTGCAGGCGTCATTGTATCTGTTTTGGTCAAAAACCGCCTGATTATCTACAAAAGTTACTCCTGTCCGGCCTGCTGTTTCTTTTAAGATATCGTTAGGCCAGTTAAACGGGTAGTTTAATAATACCGGTTTTATATTTTTAGACCTCAGCAGACTTATTATTGCCGCCAGGTCATGCCTCAGGGTCATTTTAAAAACTTCTATGCCGCCATATTCAGGAAGGCCATGCAGTAAGAGCGCCGCCGCGGTCTCGTTGCCAGGATTAAGCCCATGGATTATTTTCAGTTCTTCCAGCGCTTTTCCCTTTTCCTTTGTCCTGTAGTAGGCGTAGAATAGATCCTCGTGCAGTTTTTCATCCAGCGGTTTTATTTCTATGGCTTTTCTCAGGTATTTTATGGCTTTTCGCGTACTTGGCATGCTGTCCTGGCCATGGAACCTGTTTAAATATATAAAGGCGAGAAAATAATATGCGTCCGGGTCGCGGGGATTTAAACGTATCGCTTTTTTACATTCTTTCACCGCCTGAATTGTCCTGCTTTCATTGTCATATGCCCTCGCGGCATCCAGATGTTCTTTTGCCGCTTTTCTCGCTCCATCCGGGAAATATTTTATCATGCCTTCATGTCTTTCAGCTTTTACGCCGCGCTCGATCCTGCCGCGGGCTGTGATCAATGCGGACCTTAAAAGTTTATAACTCCGCACACGGCTCAACAAGACGTCAATACGATAAAAGCGCGTTTTTAAAGAGTTGTCCTTAAATAAAAAGTAATTATTGTTCACAAAATTAGTGCTGTTGTTGCATCCTGTCAATATTATGACTGTATGCGGCATACAGGCATCCACATTTTTTCCAAGATCTTTTAAAAGGCATGAGGAATTCTGCCCTCCTGACCCTGCGTTATAAACTTTGTATTCCCCGTACGCGTATTCATCCAGCATTTTTTGCAACTGTTCAGGATAAGAAAAGCCCTTTAAGGCCCCGACACCGAAAGTGAACGAATCTCCGACGCATAAAATCCTGACCTTACCTTCTTTTCCTTCTTCGGATTTTGTATTGCCGCGCCTGTAATATTTATAAGCGCTCCCAGCCAACGAAAGAGATATTTCGATTAAAACTATCGCGGCTATAAAACCCGCGATGACAAGAACCGCCCTGCGCCTTCTTTCTGTCATTTACTGCCCCTGTCAAAAAATGAATGGCAGGAAAGAATGTCCACATTTATCAATCCCGCGTGCCTGCACCCGGCGCATACATTTTTTGCGCCGGATTCCGGCGCGGCTTTATCTCTTATATGCTTCCTGGCTGACTGGTACATCTCGCCGTTCCATAGTTTATCGAAAGGCTGGTCGAATATATTGCCAAAATCGTCCTTCTCCTCCTCCACCGAACAGCACGCGGAGACCGAGCCGTTAGTGTTGATTGTAACCGCTTCCCACGGCCAATGGCAGAACGCCTCATTGTTTAATTTAAAATAATCAAAAGTCAGGCTGCCTTTTTTTACTTTATCGTTATAATTGCTGTATTCCGGGTTCGCGGGGATCCATTCTTTGTCCCCTATAAAGGCTTTCGTGATCCCAACATGGTCTACACCCAGCTTGCTTCCCATCTTTAAAGCATCACCGATCTCATGCTCGTTATGCCTGAATACCAGGAATTGCCAGGTAATGTAAGGTTTGGCGCTTCCCGATCCCCTGCGTTTTTTAAGCAGGAGTTTTAGGTTGGCCATTACCCTGTCATAATCTCCGCCTACCCTGTATTTTCCGTATGTATCCCTGGTAAGACCGTCTATGGATACGACTATCTTGTCCAATCCCGATGATACGAGTTTTTCCGCTCCGGATTCGCTTAAACAGGTAAGATTTGTGTCTATCTTTATATCAGGAGAATAGTTCTTCGCGTATTTTATCATATCAAAAACCTGTTCATTCAACAGCGGCTCTCCCCAGTTTACAAGGTCAATGTGTATCAGGTACGGCCCAAGCTCGTCGAGCACTTTCTTGAAATTGTAAAAACTCAGCGCCCCCTTCGTCCTGACATTCCTTTTCTGTCCGGTAGGGCAAAACGGGCAGCTTAGATTGCAATAATTACACGGATCTATCACAAGCCAGTAAGGGTAACCGTATAAAATATGCTCCTTTCTGGCTTTCTGGACATCAACCAGTATATAATTTGACAATTTTGCCCACAAGCCGTGCGAATAAAGCGCCCGCGCCATAGATGCCTGCTTCTCGTTAAACTTGAAATCACGCAGGATTTTATCCAGATCAACGTTTTTATAATCGGTATTTTTAAAATGGGTAAGCAGGTTGGACAGCTTCCTGCTTTCGAGCAGGCTAAGGTTGCCTAACGCGGTGCCTATGCCTTTTTCGGAAACAAGCGTTATGTCCGCTGAAAAATTCTGCAGGTAATTCATCCTTCTTTTTATGCTTTCATCGGAAGTTCCGTTGCCCCCGGCGCCGCAGCGGATACGCAGGCTGTTGCCGAGGGTGTCTATCGCGCTCGCCCATGCGCCGGTCTCCTCATAACATTTGCTCAATCTGTCAAGGATATGCCTGTTTACCAGCTCGCCCTTTGCGGCCTGGATATAGTGCCCGATGGCGTTTTTGTAGTCGCCTTTGTAAAAATGGTAATCTCCGAGAAGCTGCCATTTATCGGGTTTATTCTTTAATACACCCGATGTCTCGGGTATCCCCAGCGATAGGGCCATGCCGCAGAATTCCTCATACCTGCGGAACCTTTCGCAAAAATCATTTTCACCGTCATTGGACTCCCAGTAAAGATGGTGTTTCCGGCATTTTATGCCGAATTCCTCCGGATGGTTGTAAAGATAAGTTCCCTTATCTATAACACAGAAAGACTGGCTGGCAAGAATGGTGTCTATATTTTCCCTGTTTTTTTTCATAAATTCCAGGGTCATGGCGAAATCATCCCTGGTCTCCGTAGGCAGGCCGAACATAAAATTTACCTGGAGCTCTATACCTGCTTTTTTGGTAGCGCGTAATACTTTACCCGCGGTTTTAAGGGAAAATCTCTTGTTCATCTTGTCCAGGACACGCTGGGAGCCGCTTTCTATGCCGTACCCAAGCCACGCACATCCCGCGCGCCTCATTTTCTCCAGCATCTTATCGGTCATCTCCAGCCGTATTATTGCCTGGCCTGCCCACCGTATCTTCAGCCTGTTCGAAATTATCAGGTCGCAGAAAGACTCCAGCGCCTTCATGTCACCGTTTACCAGGGATCCGGAGAAATAAAAATAATCGACCTGCGGAAAGCTTTTTACCAGCTGTATTATTTCAGAATATATCTTTTTGCCGGATTTGGAACGGAATTTTCCCCAGAATTGCCATTCGCTGCAAAAATGGCAGCAGGTAGGGCACCCGCGGCTGTCGAATACATCCAGGCGGTTAGGTTCCCTGTATAACCGCAGCCTGATATCATCCCTGAAATCGGAATAATCAGGGCATGGAAGACTGTCCAGGCTGGCCAGGACCGGCGCGTGGCCCGCGTCGGTTATGACACCATCCCTGAGCAGGATGCACCCTTTCATGCTTTTAACGGAATCGAGCTCTTCGGCTTTTTCTATTATGTCGAACAGCGGCTGTTCGCCTTCTCCGTAAACCACAATATCCACGCATTCCTGCGTTATAAAGAAATCTCCTTTCATCTGCCTTGAACAGTCCGGGCCGCCGAATACTATTACACGGCTTTTGTCTTTCTGTTTTATCCTCCTCGCTATTTCGAGGCTTGCCCAGGCTGAACTGAAATGCACTGTAAAACCTATGATCCGCGCGCCGGAATCCAGTATCTTGTCTATATAAAAATCCAGTATCTTTTCATTTGAACTCAACAAGGAACCCACAGTATCCTTGTCTTCCCAGTAAGAATAGTAATCCTTGTCATCCCACATTTTTTTGAGGCTGTGGGGGCTTGCGTGATAAAGCGCGTTATTTAGGTCAAAAAGATACGCCTTGTGGCCTTTTTGCCTCACCAGGGCCGCCAGGAAACACATCGTATACGGCGGGCAATCCCTTCCCCAGGCTGGCGCTTGAATAAATGCTAATTTCACTTGTATACCTTTCTGAATATCTGCCTTGTTATTAGCTCGCCCCGGGCGAGTTAGAGCCATTCGGCACAGAGAGTGTTTCGCCGTGCGCTACGGTTTACGGCTCGTTTTTTATACTGAAGGTAGTCTTGACAGTATAAAAAACTTCGCTGTAATCCCTTGCGCACTTATATTCAAGCAATCTGTTCCATGCCGAAACCTCTCAAATGTGCCTCAGGCCCTAACCCGCCCGGGAACGGCAAAATCCCTATCTAATTTAAAACCACTTTCTGCACATCCGGCCTGAAACTCACGTGGGAGTTCAGCAAATTAACGTTTGCCGGATTGCTATTTAAACAATACTTACACATATTAACGGCGTTACCCGACGCGAGGTCCGCCCTTATCTGCTGATACTTCTGATTGTTCCATATGGAAAGTACGTCGCTATTCCGCAGTTCTCCGTAATGTTCGCCCGAAGAGCAGCAAGGTAATACAGCGCCTTCCGTATCCACATAGATGTCCTTCCACGGGCCGGGACATCTTGTTTTAAAATACCCGGCCTGTGAAAATTTTGGAGGCAGTTTTAAGTCTATATTTAGCTCCTCAGCCAGGCGGCCGGCTTTATCGAACATCTCGTTCGTCACCTGCTGCATAAAGAAACACGACAGCTTAAGATGCGCCTCTTTGAAGACCGTGAGATAATTGCACTGGACGGAGTCCACTCCCAGGAATGAGGCCAGCTCTATAAAATTAGGAAGGTCTTCGATATTCATGGTATTGACGACAAATACAAGGGTTATATGCGGGGCGTCCTTCCTGGTCCTCCTGGCGGTTATG